>CAMVAI010000003.1 GCA_947165435.1 uncultured Prevotella sp. | reverse complement strand
TCCTCATCCGCCCTCCCCTCGCAAAAATCCCCGATTTCATCGGGATTTTTCTGCCGTAAATATATATATATTGTGAAAAAGGAAAACATCCCGCACATCCCGCACATCCCGCACGTAAACTGACAGTCTGCTCAATTTATCTCGCACGTAGCTGACGATTTGCTCATTTTATCCCGCACGTAGCTGACACTTTGCAACTGCCGCCCCACACCTATCCCGCACCTGACTGTTGCAGCAATAGGATGGCTTTATGCTGTGTTGAAACTTTTTCACGTGCGAGATGTGCGGGATGTGCGGGTTGTTTTCTGCGTTACACAAGTCACATAGTTCAGCGTCTTCATCATCTCAGCTATCACACTATTGCGATAATCGTTCACCATCGGGAAGTTCTCTGGTCGTGCCTGTCCGTACAGCCCTCCGGGATTCATGATTTATTACCAAACATACACTAAAGTCTTTCACTCCACATGGCTTGTAGAATCGTGATTTTACTCCCAGATGACTAAATCTCTGGAGAGCATAATCTTCTTCGCCTCACCTCTTGCTCCATCGACATAGTAACTCTTCGCCATATACTCGTCAAACTGACTCAAGAAGGCGGCACGTATCCTGGCACACTTCTCGTTGATGGAGTTCAGCGTTGGGTTCGTCACATCCTCAATGCTCTGTAGTGCCTTGTCCGTCAGTCCCGAGGGCCTCAACCTGGCATAGATAACCGTCAGTTCCTCCCGATAGTCAGGCAACTGTTTGAACGAGATACCCTCCGGATGTAGCAAGAATAGCAGATACACCGCCTTCACCAGCGGTTCCATCTTGATTTCCATATCGTTATAGTCGGACAGCACGATGCGTCCGTCCCTCGTTATCACCATCCGGCTCAGGCGATTGTCCGGATGTATCAACTGCTCCAGAATATACTCCGCAATGCCTCTCTGCCTCAACCTGCTGATGCGCTCTCGCACCTCTTCCAATAGTTCTTCCGTTGATGCGTCATACTCCTGCCTGCCGGCACCTAGATCGCTCGATTCGTCCGCATGCCCCAAGTCATCATAGCCGCCCGATTTCTTTTCCAGATACCGCCCACTGCGCTCTTTTTCCTGAGAGATCTGTTTCCCTATCCTGTGAAGCTGGTCTGCCAGCGGCTCGCCAGTCTTCGACGACAGCGGATAGAATCGGTTCACAGCCTTATCCTTCCCGTCACTCCCTCGGTGGATATTTTCCGTTCGGATAAATCCCTGTTTCACCCTATCCCTGTCAGCAGGATTCTCCAGATACTGTAGCAGAAAGTCATTTCCTACGGAGATGTCCTTCAGTTGCGCATCGCTCAGATATGGCGCCCTGTATTGCAGCACCCGCTTATCCTTTAGCCTCTTCAAGAGCAGTGGCAGATAGACGATGTGGAAACCAATCATCCTCCCCCACCCTTCCAGTACCTCTGGCCGCGTCTCAAACAATTCTGTCAGTGCCTTGTCCTCCTCGCTGGCCACAAACACCAGTTCCTTGGCATCCAACTTGCCGTTCAGCGAGAACTCCACCTCGTTGTCCTCCAATTTCGGTTGGTAATCAGGCGACACCGGCTGATAACTTACGGTCGCCTTTCGCTCCAATCGCCTCTCCATCACGAATAGGACTATCAGCAGCACGGCCACCACGACATCCACCACATTCCATATCGTCCGCCCCAGTGCAATCTTGTACATCGGTTGAAACAACAATGCCAGCACGCCAAACACGCACGCTGCCACCGTCTTGTTTATCTGGTAGTAACGATATGCCATGATGCCAAACACCACCATCGCCACAAGCCGCACCAATTGGAAATACCCATACGGCATCGGAGCCAGACACAGCAGCATCAATGCTGCAAGAATAAGATAGACCTGTTTCATGATTCTTACCTCCATTCCTTCATATTAACCTCCGCCTCAACCTGTTTTTCTATGACATCCGGTAAGGCTGGGAAAAAGTCCATCCCTGTAATCCGCTCCACCTGGTCGATGGAGTTATAGTATAGGTCTCTCTTCTTATTCCCATCAGTATTCTTGACCACAAAGCCCATCGCCTTTGGTTTGCCGTTCAGACACAAGACCACCTTGAAGAAAGCCTCAGGCACATACACCTCGTTATAACCTATTACCTCATGCTCCCTATTATAAAATACAGGCCCGCAGACGATGTAAATATCTCCATATCGCCTTGCCCACTTTCTACAGTCCATTTCTATACTGTTCCATAGGCCGCTGTTAAGGCTGGCATTCTGCGGACACACATTGACGAGACTGAACGACTCAAACATCGCTGTCTCGTCCCATTTGTTGTCACCAGCCGGACACATGTGTCCGCGCGACCATCCGCTTCCCCGATAATCATCGAGCGTAGCCCGTGGAGTCGGCACATCCTCCTCTTCATGAAAATTCCCCAGCCTCCTGTATGGCCCGTCGGTATGTTCTGCCGTCAGATGCCAAGCCACCCAGTTAGGAGTCTTTGAGTCTTTGTTATACGAAACAATATAGGCTTTTTTCTTAATTATCTGTTCCGATACACCTAGCAACGGTGCTGGCTTGCAGATTTCCAAAATCGAATCCGAAGCAGCAGGATCGTGTTGTGCTTCAGGCTCTTCTTCGACGCTGGTTTCATAATCTTCTGGTAGAACTTCGTTACTTGCTGGAGTCCCATCTAAGGATGCCATTTGAGAATAGGCATAGTCATTTGAGGATTCCCCATTTGCATAGAGAAGCAGGACAAGTCCCAAAAAGGCTGCGATGAAAATGCCAATAGTAACCTTAAGTTTCATCTTAGGTTTGAATACGTGAGTGATACTTCGTTGTTTCTCCAAGGACTAAAGTACATAAAGTACTTAAAGTCCTTGGATTAACAATTCTTGTTTGTAAGATACTTACAGGGATTAGAGAAGTTCTGCTAACAAAGCAGGGAAGTTCCTTGACTTAGTCTTGATATTCTCCAGCAAAGCCTTCTCGATGTCATCAATCTGACCGTCACCCTTGATCTGACCATACAGATACTTAGCTTCGTCATCGTCAACCTCGCCATTGGACTGGTCATCATCCAGCACGAATGAAGTGATAGCCTTTACAAAGAAATCCTTCCACTCAGGAGCATTGGCTTTGCCAGAAACTGCATTGTTCAACTCGAAAAGGAAATCAGCTTCATCTTTGTCAATAACTCCATCCTCATACAGGACTTCTTCCAGTTCTTTTACTTCTGCAGCATCGATAATACCGTCTGCTAGCAATTCTTTTTTCAGTTCTTCTAAAGTTTTCATTTTCTTAAATATTTAAGTGGTTTATAATGTTACTTACATTCTTTTTGCAAAAGCATAAACTTCACGAACTCCTGTTACCAAGAATCCTAAAATGAATATCCAGAACCAATCACTCCAATTTGCATTCAATAATAAGTCATAATTCCAATTTAAAGGATTCCATGTTTGGAAGAAATCTTTCCAGTTTATCTTAGTTAACGACTCAACATTAAAGAAGTCGTTTAGGAAAGGTACCTCTACGATGGCAATCTGCCCAAGAGTTACTACAGTAGCAATCATCAGGAAACCGTCACATCCTTTGAGATTCCAGCCTGAACCGCCAGTTTTATATCCACGTGCGTTGAACATATAGCCCATGTGAGTCATCACAAAGATAGTAAAGAGCAATGTCAACTCGTATATGGTCACATGACTTCTTTCGCCAAACGAGAAGTTTAGTGTAATCAAGTCTTTCATGCTTGTTATCTCTGTGTGCTGGAAGATAATCAGCAATACCAGAAGCATCAGGAAGAAGAATCCACCCACTCCGAAGATGTTGTGCAGCATTGACTTGTCAAGAATAAACGCCTTTGGATCGCGAGGCTTTTCATTCATAACAGACTTCTGTGGAGGCAGAGCTGATAATGCTATAGCAGCAAAGGTATCCATAATAAGGTTCACCCACAGCATCTGGGTCACGGTCAAAGGAGTCTCTGTTCCGAGGAAAGCGCCAAAGAGCACCAAGAAACAAGCAGCCACATTAACAGTCAATTGGAACAGCAAGAAACGTTGGATGTTCTTATAGAGTGAACGTCCCCACATCACCGCACTTGCAATGGTACTGAACGAGTTGTCCTGAATAATCATGTCAGAAGCATCCTTGGCTACCTGTGTACCATTACCCATAGCCAGACCTACATCGGCTGCATTCAAGGCCGGTGCATCATTAGTGCCGTCACCCGTAACCGCAACAACCTGGTCTAAACGACGAAGGGCATCTACCAAACGCTTCTTATCCATAGGTCTTGCGCGGGCAATAATCTTCAGGTCCATCACTCGTTCCTCAAGTTGTTTGTCTGTCAGTTTTGCGAGTTCTGTGCCTATTATGATGTTCTTCTCGTTATCAGCCTCTGTCCAGAGTCCAAGCCTGCGGCCAATCTCAACGGCAGTAACGGGATTATCACCAGTTACAATTTTCACCGCAATGCCAGCCTCCATACACTCCTGAATGGAGTCCTTTACTCCCTCACGAATGTCATCATGCATGGCAAAGACACCAACAAATTTAAGTTTGACGTTCTTCAGTTTGCCGCTTTCTATTACTGTTTCATTGTTACCAAGTTCAACATAACCAAGTGCAAGTGTACGCATAGCTTTATGCTGATATTCTGTCAATGCTGTTTCATAAGCAGTCTTAGTAGTAGCATCAATATCTGACATAGACAGAAGTATTTCCGGCGCACCTTTCACGTAAGCCACTTTCTTTCTAAGTATGGCAGAGTTGACGATAGTTACCATATACTTATTTTCTGTAGAGAATGGTAACGTCTCTATTACAGCAGTGCTCTCTCGGATATCAAGGTAGTTTCTTCCTTTTCCATTTAGCCATAAAAGTAGAGCACCCTCCGTTGGATTGCCAATTACTTTGACTGCATTCTTATTGGCAAAGTCTAAGTTTGCCGTAGAGTTAGCTGCAATCATTTCTGCAAGCAATTTGTCATCCACGTTACTTAGCTTAGAATCAGCTACTTCCATCTGATTTTTAGTCAACGTGCCTGTTTTATCTGTACAAATAACAGAAGCGGCACCCATTGTCTCACAAGCATGCATTGTCCTGGGCAACGTATTACTCTTCATCAACTTTCTCATGCTGAATGCAAGACTCAGGGTTACAGACATAGGAAGTCCTTCTGGAACAGCTACTACTACCAATGTAACAGCAATCATAATTGTCTTCAAAAGATAGCTGACGAAATCTATCCAGAAGTCACTGGATGAGAAGTCTGTGTCATAAGACACAAAGTACCAAACAATACGGCCAATAATAATCAGAACAGCAAGAACATAGCTGGCATTTGTAATCCAGTCAGCAAGACCATTTAACTTCTTGCTCAACGGTGTTTCACTACCTTTTCTTACACGCATTCTGTCGATAAGAGGCTGCTCAACGACGACATCAGCATCCTCATGTTCACCTAAGTATTCTTCAAGTGCATCGTTGGCATCATCTTCAGTATTATACTTGCCGATAACACAATCGTTAGATTTGTCCTTCAAGAGCCAACCAACCTTCACCTCATCACCCTCGTTTAGCGATCTGTAAACTTCGCCACTCTCTGTTGCATCACCAACTTTCTTAACTTCAGCAGTACAGAAACCTTCAATAATAGTTGTACCCTTTTTTATCTCGTTGGATTTATATGTAGCATTTGCATCAAACCTCTCTGAGTCGGTCGTTTTTGTAGCCTGAAGTTCTCCAGTCAAAGAAGATTCATTGACTATTAGATTTTGTGAATCTAACAATTCACAATCTGCAGGAATCTCTTCGCCAATATCTAATCTTACAATATCGCCCACGACAATATCCATGCGAGGAACTTCGCACATATGTCCATTACGATATACCTTTACTGGCACTTCGTCATTCGTTTGATTTAGGCTTTGAAAAGTCTTCTCGTTTTTCTTCTCCAAGAAATAGGCAATACTTGTTGCAAGTATCAAGGCTACAATAATTCCGATGGGTTCAAAAAAGACCGTCCAATCACCTTCGTGCATTGGGTTCCACTCATATTCATAGATTGAGATACCCATTGACAGAACGAATGCCGTAATCAAGATTTTGAAAAGAGGATCGCCAAAACCACCAAAGAAGCCAACTATCAAAATAAGTAGTGTAGCAATCGCAACAATGGCGGGCATCACCCATACAACAGCGCCCATGCTACCAGCAAGAATACCTGCCAAAATGGCCGTGCCAACAATCAAACATGCCATCGTAATGGCAATAGGATGTTTACACACTTCTTTAATCTGATCCCATAAAGAATCAGCTTGGGGAGGAGTCAGTACGTTAGCTCCATACTTAGCGCGGCTTTCGAGCACTTGGGCATCGGTTAAGCCAATGTAGTGTTTTGCTGTCTTCATATGCTTTTAATTTGAATTAGCTATTATAAAATTTAGTATCTTTTTTGTCAATAGAATAATAATCAGAGTGATTCCGACAATTCCAATAACCACGATGGCATCCCCTACATTTGGATTGTTTTGCCCCCAAAGGAAAATGGTCCAAAAGGCAATGACCATAAATAAAGGAAGAATCTTACGCATATCTGTTACTATTTAAGGAACTCTTCTTCGCTAATAGGTGATGTCTCAAAGTTATTCATTCCGGTTTCCTCACGAACATTAATTCGCAAGTCATAGTTTACCTCCTGCAGAGAGTTCTTTTTCCCAAAATCATATGTTTCCCTGCTTTTCTCATAGAAGGCATTACGGGTAAATTTGCCTATAATAATAGAATCTGTCTCTAACTCCATCCAGTCTTTTCCGTATGCTAGTTTCAGGTAATATTTCCCTTGTGGAATTTGGGTAATAGTTGTTGTCGAGTTTTCTGGTACAACAGCATATCTGATACATTTATCCGTCTGAGCATCTACAATTTTAACTGCAACGTTATACCCTTCTCCCATTGTTATGTCGAAGTAGTTGTCTTGGATTCCGTATATGGGTTTAACACCATATTCTTCGCCCAATTCAGAATCAGACAACTCTTCAAACGTCCATCCATCACGCATCAACTTTTCCTGATACTCACTGTTCTCATGAGTTTCCTGCTTAGAACTTGCAGTATTGTGACAGCTCGCCAATAATAGAGCAGAACAGCATAGCATTGCAATCTTCTTCATACGCTATATATAATGTGATTAAATATTGTCCAACATATAATAACGACACCTACGATTTTGCAAACCATCTTAAGTGCCTTTTTGTTGTTTTTTCCTTTAATCCGGCCTTCCAGCAAAATTGGAACAACGAACCAAATGCAGAGGCCTATAATGATTGAAAGTATCATTTCTTGTTATTGTTTATGGGCAGATGGCAGTTGAACCACCTGCCCATGAAACTTAGTTTGCCGTTAATTATTGAACCTGTCCATTTCTGTACATTTCATTAACTTTGCTCTGGATCTCTGCATATCTGTCGCCAAGATTTCTCTTGCGGACATCTCCGTTTCCATACTTTCCACGAATAACCTCCTTGGCTTCTTCCTCAATAGCACTTGTTGCACTCGAAGAACCTGTTACTGGCTTTGTCGGGGCAGGATTTGCTTTGGGCTTATCCTGAACAGGTTGAGAGGCAGATGATGATGCTGGGGTTGAACCAGGAGCAGTAGCGTCAGTCTTTGAACTTGGATCTGCAGGAGTTTCACCAGCAGGGGTGCCGCTTGAAGGATTCTCGGCAGATGCAGCATCGGAAGGTGTTTCACCTTCTTGATTTTGCTCATTCTGATTTCCTTTTGTAGTCTCTCCTTTGGCAGCTACATCCGATTGGCCAGTATCTGCAACTGCGATAACTGGCTGAGGTTCGTCCTCTCCTTGCTGAGACAAATAATAACCACCTCCACCCAGAACAAGGAGTCCAGCTAAAGCGGCAGCATACCACTTTCCTTTTCCCTTAGGCTCTTCCGTTTCTCCGCCAGTTGGTGGAGTTGGAGGTATGGAACCAGACATAGGTTGCTTCTTTTTTAAAACTACTTGCGGCTTCTGAACTTCTTCAGGAGCCTCTGTCGTTTTAGTTCGAAGCGTAACTTTTTTCTTTAACTCAACCATAACTTAATTACAAATTAGAGCAAAACCAGGAACCTCGTCAAATGCAGTGCTCAAATCCATTACGCGGCTCTCATTCTTTAAAGAGAAATCGTCACCGTTATTGTGGATAGAGCAAACGCAGTACACGTGTCCTTCTTCCTTTGAGTCAGCAAGAACCTCCAGATAATCGCCCGAGTCACTCTGTACCTCTACACGGCCACCTTCATCAGCATAGGTGACATCTTCACCTTCAATGGCTGCGCCATAATTAACAATAACAATGTATGCAGTGTCAATTTCTGACATGCTTGCAATGTTAATCTGTTCCGTCTCTTCTCCACCGGGAGCAGGTTCTTTGTTATCTCCCATGTGAAGCATGTAAGGGAATTTGTCGAGTGAACCAAGGTCGCTTTTCTTTGAGCGATATTCATTAGAGAACACACCACCGACCTCACCATCCTTCTTCTTAAAGAACAAGCAGAGATCCAAGTCTGTTTCAGACTGCCAGAAAAGCTTCACTTTCAGTTTGCCTGCAAAATTAAAAGCAACTGAGTCGTTCTTCCTGCGAAGAGTAACTTTCTTTTTTAACTGTACTGCCATAATCTTATTATTTAATGGGTTTAACTATTATTACTCACAAATCAATGAGAAGCCAGGAATCTTGTCAAATGCCGTACCAAGATCCATAACTACGCCCTCGTTAACTACAGAATTAACTCCATCTTTGTTCTTGATGGAGCATACATGATACACATGTCCCATTTCCGAAGCATCAATTTCAACTTCAAAATAGTCGCCCTCACTGCTCTGAATTTCTACTCTACCAGAGTCCTGAGCGAAATTCACCTCTTCTCCGTCGATGGCTTTACCATAGTTTAGGACAACAACGTTCGCGGTGTCAATCTCGTCAAGATTGAATACGTTAATTTGCTCTACAGACTCTCCACCTTCAGCAGGTTCAGGCTTATCTCCTGTATGAAGCATGAAAGGGAACTGGTCTTGTGCTCCCATGTCAGACTTCTTCTGACGGAACATGGAAGAGAACACGCCACCAGCCTCACCATCTTTCTTTGTATAAAAAATACACAAATCAAGATCGGTCTTAGCCTTCCAAAGCAGTTTCACTTTAAGATACTGCGTAAATGTAAACTCTGCCGGCTTCTCCTTGCGGCGCAGGCAAATTTTCTTCTTTAATTGAACTCCTTCTGCCATATTACTTAAAAATTAAAAAATAATAAACAAAAATTTTTCTCTTATATTGCCTTAATAAAAGTCTTTGTCTTATTTATGAATCAAAGAAATCTATACCTGTGGATGACCCTTTAGTCGCAGGTTTCTTAGGAGCAGACTCTTTCTTGTCATTTTGTACCGAACCAATTTTACCAGTCAACTTATCTTTCGAAGTGTCATCTGAACTAAAGAAATCACCAATCGATACATTCCGCTTCGCAGTTGCTTTATCAGAAGTTATTGTCTTTGCTCCATTTTGGGGAGGATTCAACACTTTCTGTTTTCCAGACTTCTTGGACTGTGTTTCCCCACTCCCAAAGAAATCTTCCTTTTTGATTTCGGGTTTCTTCTTTGGTGATTCCTGCTCTTTTTTCTTTGGAGAAAATGCTTTCTTCTTTGGTTCCCTCATCTGTTGTGCAAACAGTTTTTTTCTAAGCTCCTTGATTTGATCTTTATGCTGAGGATATTCCTTTTGAAGCTGGTTTAGTATAGACTCTGCTTCTTCAAATTCTCCGTCGAGCATAAGTTTGTTTACGCGATGAACGGAGTCATCATATATCTTTTTCTCTTCTATCTCCTTAATCTTTATTTTAGCTTCTGCAATTCTTAAACGCAATCTCTCATCCTCTCTTATCTGCAGAGCTTCCTCTGCAAAATGGACTACATTCACCCAATTCTCATCGAAATAGGCACCAGTCACTTTCTCTACCAAGTCTTCGAAGCGTTTAAGCTCCCTCAGATAATTTTCTTCTTCTCCACGTAGTTTTTCTGCTTCCGCAGACCATTTCCTTTGATTTATGCTATCCAAGTCGACCAACTGTTTACTGGCAGTAATAGCCCCCTTGAAGTCAGATGCCTTTTTGGCATTTTCGTACTGCTCCACTAAGAATGCAACTTTTTCATCGTGTTCTTTACGAATATCCTTTATTTCCTTGATACGCTTTCTTGCTTCTTCATTACTGGGGTCTAATGATTGAACTTTAGCTAACTCGCGGAGTGCTTCATCATATAACCTTTGAGCAAGGAACAAATCTGAACGATTGATGTATTTGTCAACTTCCTTGGCAGTTTCTATATGCTTCTTGGCTTCATTATAAATTCGTTTTGCCTCTACGGACGTCGGTCTTAAGTTCAGGGCTGCATCACTCTGAGACAAAGCATCTTGCCACTGTCCTTCTTTGAGACTCTTTTGTGCCCTGACAATGATTGCTCTATATTGTTCCTCTCTGACCTTTTGTTCAGAAAGAAGATGAACGGCATCAGCTTTCTTTTGGGTGGCCTCTTTGTCACCAGGACGATGTTGGAGGGCTATGTCTGCCCAGTCACTCATTTGGACATAGTCTTGATTCTTTTCAAAATCATAAACCTTCTGCATGGCGTCATCGTATTGACGGGCAGATTTGTTGCCGTCTTCTGCAACACCTCTGTCTATAACTGTCTTGTAACTAGACAACTCATTAGAAAAGTCCAGATACAAATTCGACATTTTATCAAGATGAGCACGAGCTTCTTCCCATGACCTGCTATTAATAAGGTTTTCTAAAAGTTCACGTTCCTTATCGAAAGCTGATCGTATTTGTATCTCCCCCAAATCCTTTTTTGCCGTTTTTTGCCAATCGCTTTCATGGAGGTCCCCTAATAACGGATAAACGCCAACTATATTGGGCAGGTCTGATTCTTTTTGTCTGATAACATTTTCTTCTGCAACGTAGAACTTTGCTCGGATGGCTCGTTCAAACTGGCTGTTCGTAAAAGTGTTCCCAATAAACACCAGCCCCTTTATTTCATCATTGCGCACACCAGAGGCTTTTGTAAAATCAGCAACCACCTTGATGATGTTATTTACAATAACAGATGTCCTCTCATCAAGTTTGTTCCTGATGATTGAAACCTGGAAAGTGTTTGCAGGTTGGTTAGCAAATGAGACATTTGGGATTGTAATAGGGACAAATGCCTTTGCATTTGCAATCTTGACAAACCAGTTTTGCACAAATTGCTCCATTCGCAAATACTCTCTCTCCACCTCTTCTTTAGTTGAGAGGAAATGAGTTCTGCTATTGATATTATCGACAATAGATTCCACTAGTGCTCTTCCACGCAAATCCATTCCCATTCCAACGAGAACATTTTCGGAGAACATCTTGAACTTGTTGTCTTCGTGCTTATAGAGTATATAGTGGAGGTTTTCATTACAGGCATTGAGGACCAGATAATATCCGTCATCTTGTAACTTTTCATGTCGTCGGTTATGCTCCAATGCCAGGAACCCAATTCGTGCTTGACTTGCTATAACGTTGAACCCACTTGATTTTAGTTCTTCAAAGAACACCAAACGAGCAGGTCCGGCTATGTCTGGTGAAAAGGAGATATATGTTTCTATCTCTCCATCTGTATCTACGGCACTGCGGAGCGTATCAAAAATCCCTGATGCCTGAAAGATTGTCTTTAACTCTTCTCCTCTTCCATTATATCTCGAGAATCGTCTGTCAGGATCGGTAATCAGACTGAATACATCTCCTATGTAATGTGCTTCACCGTTCCTGTAATGGGGCTGGTTGTCCTTACCATAGACAATAGAATTGTTGTACGTATCTTCGTAGAAGAATAGCCAAAAGCGGTCTTCATGGTTTGACAGTGTGATAAGATGGGGTACACCATCGATGCATACAGCACCGATGATGTACCACTTATCTACGTATAACGTTAAGGCTTTCATCTTAATTTATTGGTTAAATGCCTTTTTGATAAGAGTATCTAGGAACGACAAGCCCTCTGCAATGATGATAGGCTGGTGGTAATGGAAACCGTTTCCATTATTCTTGCGGGCTTTCTTATACTCATTGTCATTATTGCAAATGTAACCAGTAATTCTATTGGGCAAGTCAGTGAGTTCATCTCTGAGTGATTCGTCCGCTTTTGGATAGAGCCTAGTTTTCTGACTAACAAACTCAATGAATATGTTCATGAACTTCTCGAAATTCTCGACTTCTGAGAAATCAAAGTTGTTCATTTCGTTTGCAAAATAGTCGCCAGTCAATTCATCTTCGATATGGAGAATCTTGGGTGCTCCGTCAGGCATTGTATATTTCACGCCCGTCTCACCACAAATATCTGAATCTGTATTCTGTGTCTTCTTTACCAACACTTTTGAATCGACAAGGCCCTTTGCTACTTCAGCCTTATTGTCCACCTCAATCTCATCTCGGTATCTGACATCAAGGTTTCTATTGGTTACAAGATTTACGCCGGCATTCAGGCAGTTGGCGTAATACTCGTTTGTAGCCCTTCTTCCGGCAGAATTTCTAAGCCAATGGAACAAGCGTCCACCCTTACCAAAAGAGAGAATGTCAATGCGGTTAATATGCTCCAAATGTTCGGTCTTAATAGTCTTTCCTATAAGCATGCCCGAATAGAAAAGCAGTAATCCGGTGACATAAGCAGGTATGGTAAATACGAAACGTGCATTAGCGTCAATCGACGAGTAGAATTCTTCGTAGTCTGACTCGGTACGCAACTGGTCAAAGATGCTATTCAGATAATATGGCGCTTTTTGCGGTTGAGTAAGTATTTCTCGAATATTTGCCACATACACCTTGGTTTTCTTCCCTTCGTGGAAGTTAACAAGTGCCTGACGGAATGTCTCCGACTGGATAACAGCATTAAAAAAGACACCGGCAGCCAAGCGGACAGAGCTTTCCCTGTATAGCGAGGAACTATTACCGTTATTGGGGTCTTTTGCAAGCAGAAGAATATCACTGGTACTGCCACCAACATCGATTCCCAAGAACATGTTATCCTTGTTGAGACCAAAGTCCTGAGACAAAGCGAAACTACAAACAGCTTCTGCCTCTGTTATCAACTGGGTACTCAGTTCAGGTTTTCTACCAATTGTAATTGGCGTGATTTTGCATAGTTCCTCGAAAATCTTTTCCAAGTCAGTACGGTCAGCTTCCATCATCGATCCAGGGAAACTCCATTCGATTTCTTCCGGACGAATCTTGTTCTTGTACAAGAAAGCGCATACATTGAGCCAGATGGATTTCAAGAAAGCACGTTTTTTCTGGAGCCCCTTATCATTATCAAGCCATTTCATGTTGTAGTGAAGGATACCTGCTTGCGTCTTGATCTCATACTGATCCATCTCACGGACTAGAACGTTAGGACGATTAACAGGCACACCACCAGCTATCTCTTCTGACTCATTGTAGCAATTGTAACGTGAATCGTGCTCGTGGAGCCAGGATTTCACCTGTCCATTGTCTGATGGATAGTTGGTGAAGAATAGCAACTCGTTGTTTTCAGCAATTGCCTTGATATCACTATTTTCTTTTCCTATCAGTACACTCCTGTAGTTACCAAATTGGACAGGCATTGCGCCACGGTCGTTCTCATTATAATAGACACAGGTATTGTTGCTGCCAAAATCAATACCGACAACAGCAGTTCCCTTTATATCAAAGGTAGTCCTGTCCTCAATAATCTGAGGGCGGAAGATAAGGAATCCAGCATGGACATCCTTGCCGGTATCTTTTACGGTAGCAGACAGTCCTGCAAGAGGTTTGTCAGCAGATATAATATTGTATTTGGGTAAATCTTCGCCCTGTCCTGCGGGATAGGTGATAAGGCGTTTGATCTCCACTTTCTTTTCTTCATCGGGGCTGGGTTCGTAATCACCTGTAAGAAAGACGTTATTCACATTCCTGATAAATTCACCCTGCCATTTGAATATCGGAGTAAATTGCTCTTTAGCATCAGCAGTGAATTCTGAATAGAGATAATACTTATTCCATTTCTCAGAAACGAAATTAGGCCACATGATAACTCTACCTTGGTCCGTCATCCAGTCTATTTCATATTCACGGGTATTCAAGGTAACTTTCTCACCATCAATTTCAACGATAAGTGTAACAGCAAGCTGACCGGCATCTGTTAAGGATGCTGTCAAAGATGTATTACCGCCTTCAGAATAGCCCAACAATCCTGACAGACTATTCTTGAAGATGTCAACACCTCGCTCAGACAATGGCAAGGAGAAATAGTTAGTGCTACCATCTTGTATGTCTCTTACTCTTAAGAAGAAAACAGGGCCATCAGAAAGCTTTGGCCTTTCAGCGACGTCTTCCGCCCAACCAATGACATATTTGTCCTCACTAAGAAGATTTTGAATATCACCAATAAGTTGATAATCACCATCATTAGTATAGGTGAATGTAAAGTCCGGTTTCAGATATACTGGGACATCGCTCTTAAACAACAATGAGAACGGGCATTCGAGCATTCCATATTTGGCTATTGGCCCTTTGTCTCTGAGGCTTCCACCGCCCTTCCTACGCAATTCGTCTTCCCATTTACGGCTCATCTGTTTGAAACCGTTTAAATCCATTGGTTGTTTATTTGCCCGTTGAGAATTGATTTTCTGTTCGAAGACATCCAAGTTCCCATTCATGTTCTTGATGAACAGATAGACCTTTTGCAACTGGTCTGGTGATAAAAATCGTGTAGGATCCTCAAATTTCCCCTCTCTATACCAACTAATATCGCTGGCATCTTCACCAAGTTTTGTGTAATCAACGCCTGTGAAGACTCCTGTCATCGGTGAGGTTCCACCAACAAGATGGTCTCTATAATATATAAGGTGTATATAGGGCTGAGCACTTGGGTTCTTTGCCAATGCATCTTGATTGCTCCATACATCGCTGTCTTCGAACAACATTCTGCCAAAGGCAGCGGCTATGTCATAATCCCCTCCCTTTACATCCATTGTGATGGGTTTCGAGAAACGAATTCGGTCGGGAAACAACGCGACAACAGCTAATAAGCCCTTCCACTCACCATAGAGTAGTTCATAGAATTGCTGAAGCCCAGATGTATCTATATTGGGGTCTGGTGTTGCCAATGTCTGAAGGGCAAACTTAAACAATTTAGCTCTCGCCCAAGGTGTTGGCACGCCAGATATGAGTGCGCCTAATTTTTCAGCAGTAATACCTTGAAGAATCTTTCCGGTTTCTATACCTTGAATATAGGAAGCAGCCATGTTAAGCTCATTCCACTGGCCTTGTGTTCCCGTCGTTATATTCGTATAGCTTTTTATCAATAATGCTTTTGACATACCTTCATCAATTAAAATTGTACAACTTTGCCAACGTGTCGAATATTAACTTATAGAGCTGCTCGCCCTGGTTGGTGATATTCTGCCAGTTCTTGTTGGAATCGCGAACCGCTATAAACTGTTTTTTGAATGAGTCGAATTTAGAGCCAAACAGACCTGTTTTGTAAACATTGTCTTTTCCTATTCCCTCGTTACGGTAAATGGCCTTGTTCCAATCGACCTTCATTAAACCCTTGAACGTATCAGGAGAGAATAGATTGGCATTGAAAAGATAGTTGTCACCGCCTCCTGCAGAACGATGAATTTGTCGGAGCCATCCTTCTTTCAAAGTTCCATCTCCATTCTTTTGAACGAAGAATAGATCAAAGTACTTCTTGAGATTGACGACCTGATTGACATCGATGCCTGTAAACTCTTGTATCTCTTTATGACCACCAGTTCTTACACTTTCAACGAAATCATCTGAACCATTACAAAACAGGGCAAAGGCGATGAGCATGCCGAATTTCTGCGCAAACTCCTTTGCGCGGTCAGAACCGACAAAGTCCTGAAAGTCGAATTTCCCGTTGTCGTTAATCGAGCGGTATTGATAATCCGTCTTATGGTGTTCTTTGTTCTGCTGGAGGGTTGAATCGTCTGTATTATAGAAGTCGAGAGCTGCACATGCAGCAAGTAATTCTATATAGTGAGAGTCGTTCTTTTGCTGCTCGCCACCAGTAATGGTCTCGGTAATTTTATCGCTTTCACGCTGCATAGGGTTCCATTCCAAGCCACTGGTACCCATCATGTAAAACTTCTGATAGGTACTCTTCACCGTTGTGTCATCGTCGTAGAACATCGTGGCGACCTGTGAATTCAGCGCAAACTTATCACTCGTTGCTATAATTTTTTGGTTTGAGAGTTCGTTGCCACTTGGAGCACGGAAGCTGAAATAAGCTGTTAGAAGCGTTGACCCGAAGTATGCGCTTTTCAATACATTGGCTGCACCATTACTCATAATTTCTGCCGCCTTGGAGATGGCTTGTGGTATGATAGGGATAGATGATGCTCCGGTTCCACCAAATACAGAGCCAAGAATAAACACCCTGGGCTGACCATTCTGTGATGCTTTAATCAACTCGCTAAGGAAAGATTTTAGTTCGCTGGAGATGGGAGAATTTGCTGCTTCTATTATTGAGTGGTACATCATCATGGAACCAAGGTGCGTCTGTGCACGGTATCCATGACGAAGATTGAAATCTTCAACATTCCCACTCAGTACCAGGTCTGCCAAATCTGTTTCTTCACGGTGATTATATTGAGTATCTCCGTAATTGAACACTGCCTTGAATGTGCTCTTCTGTTCGTAGTTAGGGCTAAACTCGTAATACTTGATATTGGCAGAAAAGAAAGTGTCCTTATGAGTAACACGGTTTGCTTTATCCAAACCTTTAGCGTTCAGATACGCTTCCTTCACTTCCTTCAGACGTGAGAAGTTTCCATTGTTTTTATCGGTGTCAAGAGCCAACATCTGTATTTCTGTGTCATCAAACATACCCATAGCGCAAAGGTGTATGAGTGATTCTATGCACCTCATACCAGTACCGCCAATACCTAATACAAAAAATTGTCTTGCCATAAGTTATTTCTTTTCTTTACCTAAAATGGAACCAAATTTAGAATGGCGGAACGTGAGCATCAAAGCTACGCTTGCAACCAAATATACACCTGCATTGATGAAAATGCACTTCAGGTTACATGCCTTAAACATATTCTGGAAACCGGCATTTCTGATATTCCCAACCACTACAAGGTCATTGTAAAGCCAAAAACCAAGGATAGCTACAAGGCCAATGATGACAAAGGCAATCCTTCTTTTTACATACGACTTGTCATTACCGCCTTCCCACGGAAACATATTAGCTACTGCAAGGGAAATGATAACGGCCACGAGACCGACGATGACAGCGTAAATCATAGTGCTGTTCATCAACTGTTGCAACTGAGGCAAATTTGTTATTGGTGTCATGTTTTTTTTGTTTTAGTTTATCTTTCTGGTGTCTTGATGTAGATAGTATATATCGGACATGTGGAAATCATAGCTTTGATGTCGGGGTCTGCAAGGCACTGTTTGATGCTCTCTGCTACAGAGGTATTGGTTTGCCCGGGCATGTCTATGCTGTCGAACTCAAACTGATGGGCAAACTTTGAAAACATATCTTGCACTCCTAACACACATATATCGACTTTTGTGAAATTATAGGGACATCCGTTTAAAACGGGGTCAGGCGTATACATCTGGCTATCAAAGAATAAATTGATGATGCCATGCTTTTTGAATTCTTTATCATCTATCTTGATAAAGTTGTCTAATGGATTTAGGGTTATGTTTGTCTTATACTTCTCGCCAGCTTGCTTTGCTGCGCAAAAATCCGTAAACTCTTGATTGATATTATAAACTTTTGCAGTTACATCGGAGATTCGATAACCACCAAAACTGTTCCTGTCAACCTTCAGGCCACCTGTAAATGACTCACCGCTGGGTAGCACTTCTCCGGTTTGAGGGTTAACCGCATTAACAATTAGTGGTTCTATGCCGTTCTTCCAGTCTATAGGCCATTCCTGTGCCTCAAAAGAACCAAAGCCCTTCACCTCTGCACTAAGATTCTCGTTGACTTTTGTACTTGTTCCTTCTGCAGAAAGTGATGGGTGGTCTGCAGATAAGTGAAACATCTCTACGTCCTGAAAATTTTGCAACTTTACCGTCTGTATAATCCTGTCATAGATATTATCGGTCAAGCGTACATCTGTAAATATAATATAGAAACGCTTCTTGTTATATAAAGGGCCATTTGGATATGGACAAGGCTCTTTATATGGCTCGCTAAATACGAAAATATCGTGACCTTTCTTCAGCCAAGTTTTTAATGCATCGGCCATGTACGGATTGTTGATGTTCCCTTTTGCTATGGATGGCTGAAAGTATTCACCATCTGTCAGAAGAACAGACTCTGAGTTGCTGTTTGCCATTTGCTCTACGGCACTTTTCAAATCAGCAAAATTCACGTTCTGTATGGAGCGCAACAAATTAAATGTGGCTCCTTCTTCTTTTGTGATTTGACCGCCTTTTATTGAATAATAGTTTTTGGCTGCAGCCACCCAAGAGGGTACAAGCGCCTGGTAAAAAGCTGAATTCTGCCCAAGAACATTACAAGTGGAATAATCTACATACATAGAAAGATTCCCTGACTCGATGGCATCAGTGCCTCTTAAGAAATTCGAATAGTGAAACTCTTCAATGTAGGTCATGTATTTCCCTCCGTCATCAGTAGGTATCTTGTTACAACACGAGGTCGTTAATCCGTATCCGATAATGAAGGCAGTTGCCAAACCGAACATGTTTTTTCTTATAGTCAGTTTTTTTGATGTCATAAGACTCTTTTGTGGGTTTCCCCAATGTCCTTGGAATCTCCAGCAAGAATGTTAAAACCTGTGTAGCTGACTACGATATACAAAAAAGCGTGAGATCCGTACCCGTTACTTACCTCACACTCCTGGCCTTCGAACTTGCCACCCTGTTAAGATAAGCAACTTCGAAGCCCACGCCGATATGAATATAGCATACCCCTTACAGATAATAGACGCAATGTATTACTACATACATTATCATGAAAGGGGATGCGTATATACACATCCCGAGGACATCTACCATTGCCACATCTGCTACAGGGATTCCAAGTGTTCGAAGTTTGGAGTGTAGCGATGAAGCGTTGAGTAAACGCCTTTCTACATAAAGTAGTGACTCTCTTTCCCACCTCAATAGAATCGTATATAAACTCATCTTGCCTTCCCGCTTTGATTAGCCTCATCAGAAAGAATCAACTTCTCTTTGCCCGGCGTGGACTGTCATTCACATTGTGGGCGATAACGGAACACGTCCGCTGCTGCTGAATGATCATGACTTCGAGAATCGGCTGTAAAAGTACAAAAAAATATTTAAACCACAACAACTTTTACCCAAAAATTTCACTTTCACAAGGCTTGTGAAACCTTTTTCCATCCATTTTCCATGAAAATCATTAAAATTAAAGGGCAGAACTTCTTTTCTTGTGGTGTCAGGGGGACAGGTGACTGACACATCTTGCGAAGATGTGCGTGGGGCCTTCGAGGACGAGCATCCGAGGAACATGGTGGATGCGAGCGATGCGTATGTGCTGACGGTGTATCCCTTTGGGCGAAATGATGAGCGACCGGAAGACTACGAGTCGGAGGTATGGGAGACGGGGATGATGGTTGGTTCAGGGTTCAAGGTTAATGGTTCAAGGTCCTTGGGCTCACCACGCGCTGGCTGGCTGCCGGCCCTGCGGCGCGTGACAGACGGCAGGATAATGGTGGTGAGGGAGGATAAGACTACGTGGCGTGTCAGCACGGAGTGGGTGGTTTGATAACTAGAAGAGTATAGAATTGTATCGCTTTTACAGCAAGAAGAATGACAGACACTCCAAATTAGCCAAGCGAGGACATAGAGAAAGACTATGCCCTCGCTTGACTAATTGATGATAGTTCACTGAGCGGTAATCACCCCGTCGGCGACGTGGAAAATCTTGTGGTCGAAGGCTGCCGCCGCGAGAATCCTGTCCAGGTGGTCACGGTTGGTGTCGGTGATGAATATCTGGCCGAAGCTGTCGCCCGACACCAGGCGGACGATCTGTTCCACGCGGTCGGCATCCAGCTTGTCGAAGATGTCGTCCAGCAGCAGCAGCGGCGTGGTCTGCGATGCCGTGCGCTTGAGAAACTCGAACTGAGCCAGCTTCAGCGCCACGACATACGTCTTGTTCTGACCTTGCGAACCCTCACGGCGCATGGGGTGGCCGCCTAAGGTAAATACCAGGTCGTCGCGGTGTACGCCGTGCAGCGAGTAGCCCACCGCCACGTCCTTATGCCGGTCGCGCTGGATGACCTCCAACAGTGGGCCGCGCTGGCAATGCGACACATACTGCAGCCCCACCTGCTCGTGGCCACCGGAAATCTGCTCATAATATCGTTGGAACACCGGCGTCAGCTCGTCCACGAATGCCGCCCGCTTCCGGTACAGCGTCTCGCCGGCCTCGGCCATCTGCTCCTCCCACAGCTGCATGAGCAGTGGGTCGTAGCCTCCGCCGTCAGACCTCTCGTCACCGCTGGCCGCCTTCAGCAGGGTATTGCGCTGCTGGTGCGCATTGTTATATCGGGCGAGTGCGTCAATATACGAATGGTCATACTGCGAAATGACCACATCCATCAGCCGCCGCCGCTCTTCGCCGCCGCCCTCTATCAGCAGCGTGTCGGCAGGGGCCACCACCACCAGCGGTATCAGTCCGATATGCTCCGACAGCCGCTTATACTCCTTCTTGTTACGCTTGAAGTGCTTCCTCACGCCCCGTTTCATGCCGCACGACACCAGCTCCTCGTCGCCCTGCTCGTTCTCGTATTTTCCCTCTATCATGCAGTACTGCTCGTCGTGGCGTATCACCTGAGCATCGACGGGATTCGTGGCCGAGCGGCAGAACGACAAGTAGTACACCGCATCGAGCACGTTGGTTTTCCCCGCACCGTTATGACCGATAAAGCAGTTCATCTTCGGCGAGAAGCTCAATGAAGCCTCGCTAATGTTCTTGTAGTTCAGTATGGAAAGTGACCTGAGTATCATTGCGCCTGCAAAATTACGAAATAACGCTGACATACGGAAGCATTTCAACAACAAAAATAGTGGGAATATACAATAAAAACGCAGAGACATGCGTTTTATCATTAAATAGCATGATCATGAAAGAACAATCCAGTGTAAGATACAAGTTAAACAGCGATAGGAATAACCCTCGTTTCATCAAAGACGGGATGAACGAGTTTGAGCGCAACACCAAGCGGCTCATCGACCTGTTCACGTCGTTCATCTGCCTAATTGTCTTCTCGCCGCTCTTCCTCGTCTGCTATATTGCCGTGAAGCGCGAAGACGGTGGCCCCGCCATCTTCAAGCAAGAGCGCATAGGCCGCTTCGGGCGACCGTTCTATATCTATAAGTTCCGCAGCATGAAGATGGATGCCGAGAAAAACGGACCGGCCCTCTACCAGCACGACCGGGAGACACGCATGACGGAGGTGGGAAAATTCCTGCGCGAGCACCATCTTGACGAACTGCCACAGCTGTGGAACGTCTTCAAGGGCGAGATGGCATTCATCGGCCCGCGACCGGAGCGGAAATACTACATCGACCAGATTATACAGCACGACCCTCGCTACGTGTATCTCTATCAGGTGCGCCCCGGCGTCACGTCGTATGCCACACTCTACAACGGCTATACCGACACGATGGAGAAGATGCTGCGCCGCTTGGAGCTCGACCTCTACTACCTGGAGCACCGCTCGCTATGGTTCGATGCCAAGCTGCTCGTCAAGACTTTCATCAACATCGTCACAGGCAAGGTGTTCTGATTAGGCATTCATTCATTTATGACTGAATAAAAGAATGGAGACTCAAAACACGATATTTCAAGTCCCCACTTTTTGCGATTATCAGGTAATGTCTATCTGATGAACAACAACTCACGATATTTAGGCAGTGGCCACAGACTGTCATCGACAATCAATTCCAACTTGTCTATCTCATAGCGGATCATATCAAGTTTAGGCTCCACGCTGTCGTGATAGGCAATAGCCTTTATATGCTCATTATCGATCTTATTTGCTTTCTTACGAGCCTCAACCAACTCTTCAACGCCTTTTTCGATTGCACTGGTACGCTCGGCAATTTCCTGAATTATCTTCTTGTTGCGAGCTGAGAGCTTATCAGCAGTGTCTATAGGAAAGACTACTGCCATGTGGCCAATGTTCTGCAACAGCTGCGTCTGATAGCAAGTGGCAACAGGGATGATATGGTTCATCGAGAGGTCGCCGAGCACACGAGCTTCTATCTGTATCTTCTTCGTATAAGTTTCCCACTTCACTTCGTTACGGGCCTCCAATTCTTTCCTTGTCATTACGCCAAGACTCTCAAACATCTGAACACTCGAATCATCCAGATAGCGTTCAAAGATTTTCGGACAAGACTTTTCAACGTCCAATCCGCGATTGGCTGCTTCCTCTACCCACTCGTCACTATAGCCGTTGCCGTCGAAACGGATAGGTTTACAAGTCTTGATATCCTCACGGAGCACGTCAATGATGGCATGGAAGGTTGCAGTATGAGCAGTGCCTGCAAGCTTTTTCTCCAGTTCTGGAATACGTGCATCCACACGTTTCTTGAAGTCCACAAGGGCTTCGGCAACAGCACTGTTGAGCGCAATCATGGCCGAGGCACAGTTCGCTTCAGATCCGACGGCACGAAACTCAAAGCGGTTGCCCGTGAACGCAAAGGGCGACGTACGGTTGCGATCAGTATTGTCGATGAAGAGTTCTGGAATCTCCGGGATATCCATCATCAGGCCTTGCTTACCTGCCATCGCAAGGATATCACTGACATCGGCTCTCTCAATATGGTCTAAAAGCTCAGAAACCTGCTTGCCAAGGAAAGAACTGATGATTGCAGGGGGTGCCTCGTTAGCTCCTAACCGATGAGCATTGGTGGCGCTCATAATGCTGGCCTTCAGCAGTCCGTTGTGGCGCCAGACGCCCATCAGTGTCTCAACAATAAAGGTGGCAAAACGAAGGTTTTCTTCCGGTGTCTTCCCTGGAGCATGAAGCAGTACACCATTGTCTGTCGATAGGCTCCAGTTGTTATGTTTTCCAGAACCGTTGATGCCAGCGAATGGTTTTTCATGGAGCAACACCCTGAAGCCATGCTTGCGAGCTACGCGCTTCATCAGCGACATAAGCAACATATTATGATCAACGGCAAGATTGGTTTCCTCGAAAATAGGTGCCAACTCAAACTGGTTAGGAGCCACCTCATTGTGACGGGTCTTACAAGGGATGCCCAGTTCGAGCGAGACAATCTCCAACTCACGCATAAAAGCCGCCACACGTTCGGGTATAGCGCCAAAGTAATGATCGTCCATCTGCTGATTCTTCGCAGAATCGTGTCCCATCAACGTTCGCCCCGTCAGCAACAAGTCCGGACGCGCAGAATACAGTCCCTCATCGACCAAGAAGTATTCCTGTTCCCATCCGAGGTTTGAGGTTACTTTCCTCACACTGGGGTCGAAGTAACGGCACACCTCAGTAGCAGCTACATTGACAGCGTGGAGGGCACGGAGCAGCGGTGCTTTATAGTCTAGAGCCTCACCGGTATAAGATATAAATACGGTGGGAATACACAATGTATCGTCAATGATAAATACCGGTGACGTAGGATCCCAGGCCGAATAGCCTCTGGCTTCAAAGGTGGAGCGGATGCCTCCACTGGGAAACGATGAGGCATCGGGCTCTTGCTGAACAAGCAATTTGCCGCTGAACTCCTCGACCACACCTCCCTTACCGTCATGCTCGATAAAAGAGTCGTGTTTCTCGGCGGTGCCCTCGGTCAACGGCTGAAACCAGTGGGTGTAGTGCGTCACGCCGTTTTCTGTAGCCCACTGCTTCATACCGGCAGCCACTTCGTCAGCCACCTTTCGGTCCAGCCGTGCACCGTTTTCCATAACGTCAATCATTTTTTCGTACACGTCCTTAGACAGGTACTTATACATCTTTTCACGGTTGAACACCTTGCTTCCATAATACTGAGCGGGGCGCTCTTTAGGCGTTTTTACTTCAAGAGGCTTCTTCTTGAATGCCTCTCCGACAACCTGAAATCTTAATGTTTCCATAATTGTTTTGTTTTTGTGTTAATGACTATTGTTTTTTCCAATGAGATATTCGTTGTAGTGCTTCTTCTGTCCGCTCATGACTGCCAAATGCGGTAAAGCGCACATAGCCTTCACCGCTGGGACCAAAGCCCACGCCGGGAGTACACACGACATTAGCGCCATAGAGAAGTTGTTCGAAAAATTTCCAGGAGGTTGTACCTTCTGGCGTTCGCATCCAAATATAGGGAGCATTCTCACCTCCATAGACTTCAAAGCCGAGACTGCGCAAGACACGGAGCATCCGGGCAGCATTCTGCATATAGTAGTCGATGGTCTGCTGCACTTGCTTCTTACCCTCGGGCGAATAGATGGCTTCGGCAGCCCGCTGGGAAATATAACTTGTGCCGTTGAACTTGGTACACTGGCGGCGCAACCATAGTTGATTGAGGGATATTCGCTCACCCTCGAAAGTAGCCACGCTGACATCCTTTGGCACAATCGTATAGCCACAACGCACACCCGTAAAGCCTGCGGTCTTGGAAAACGACCTAAACTCTACTGCACACTTGCGGGCTCCGCGTATCTCGTAGATGCTATGGGGAATGTCCGGATCCTGTATATAGGCCTGATAGGCAGCATCGAAAAGAATGAGCGCATCGTTTTTCAGGGCGTAGTTCACCCATTTGCGCATTTCCTGACGAGTGATGACAGTCCCTGTAGGGTTGTTCGGAAAACAGAGGTAGATGACATCCACGGGACGTCCCTTAGGCGGTTCTGGCACAAAGCCATTTTCGGCCGTAGTGGGCATGTAGCGCACGTTGGTCCAGCGCCCGTCACGATAAGTGCCGCAACGACCTATCATCACGTTCGAGTCTATATAAACCGGGTAGATCGGGTCGGTGACACCAATGAAATTGTCCCAATGAAGCAGTTCCTGAAAATTACCAGTATCGCTTTTGGCACCATCGTTGACAAACACCTCGTTAAGACTCAGACGGACACCTCGCGGAGCAAAGTCGTTATTCAAGATAGCCTCACGCAGGAAATCATAACCTTGTTCTGGTCCGTACCCTCGGAAGCCATCGGCAGTAGCCATCTCATCGACCGCCTTGTGCATGGCTTCTACAACGGCAGGACAGAGCGGCTGAGTGACGTCACCGATTCCAAGACTGATGACGTCTGCCTTAGGATGCATCACTTTGAAGGCATTGACCTTCTTGGCTATGTCAGCGAACAAGTAGTTGTTCTGTAGATTCAAGAAATGAATGTTTACTAACGCCATTTTTATATATATCTGACTGTTAAATATTTATAGTTCTATTTCGCCATCAAAGACAAACTGTGCCGGTCCTGTCATATAGACATGATTTCTGCGATAGAGACATATCCCTTCAGAGCGGTCTTGTTCACACCATTCTACATCGAGAGTACCCCCATCCATGACGATGTGGCTCGTCCGGCCAGCCCGCTTCGCAAGACTGGCTGCCACAGCAGTGGCACAAGCTCCCGTTCCGCAAGCCATCGTGACACCGCTGCCACGCTCCCAGACTCTCGTGCGGATACGTCCATCGGTCAGCACTTGTGCAAATTCGATGTTGCAACGCTGCGGAAAGGCAGCATGATGCTCAAGGATTTTCCCTGTCCTGCTCACCTGATCAACATCATCGGTAAAAACAACGTAGTGAGGATTGCCCATTGAGACGAAAAGGCCATCACCGCCTTTCATTAGGCTACCGTAGAAGAACCTTTCATCTGCCAGCACAGGCTCACCCATATCTACGGTTACTGATTCTACGCGATGATTGACAAGATGGAGATAGAGCGTCTTGATGCCAGCAAGCGTGAGCAGACGGATCACTGTCTTTTCGGTAAGTCCACGTTCATAGAGATACTTGCCAATACAGCGCGAAGCATTGCCACACATCATTGCTTCCGACCCGTCGGCATTGAAGATGCGCATGGAGAAATCTGCTTCCGGCAGCGTACTGCGTTCGATGAGCACCAGACCGTCTGAGCCGATGCCTGTATGGCGGTCACTCCACATAAGGGCGCAGGCATGAGCATCGGCAACTGGGTAAGACATGGCATTGACGTAGATGTAGTCATTGCCGCAACCGTGCATTTTGGTGAATTTTATCTTTGTCATAAAATTACTCATGAGAGAGGGTGTCATGAACCCGTCGTGCCGTCTCTAATCCGCTGGCCATTGCTCGCACAACGAGTGAGGCACCGTTTTGGGCGTCACCACAAACGAAAACATTCTCTGGATAGTCAGGATGATCCGGCTTCAGAAACCCCATTGCGAGCAGACAGAGCTCAGCCTTGATGATTTCGGGTTCACCCTTCGCAGTCATTATAGGACGGCCACCATCAGGATTAGGCCGCCAGTCGATCTCCTGCACCTTGACCCCGATGAGACGACCGTCCTGGCCAAGAAATTCCAGCGTATTGACATTCCATCTACGGATGCAACCCTCTTCATGAGAAGAAGTGGTCTTCAGCGTACGTGGCCAGTTGGGCCAGGGATTATGCGGATCGTCCGGTCCATCGACAGGACGCGGCATGATCTCTATCTGCGTAACACTCTTACAACCTTGACGATGGGCTGTACCTATACAGTCAGACCCCGTATCACCACCACCAATCACAAGAACGTCCTTACCCTTAGCTGTGATGCGCTCGTCGCTTGAAATGTCCACGCCTGCAAGCACACGGTTCTGCTGACTCAACAGTTCAAGAGCCAAATAGACGCCTTTCAGGTGGCGACCGGGGATGTTCAGGTCACGGGCTTGGGGCGTACCCGTTGCGAGAACGACAGCATCAGCGTCTCCGATTTCTTGCAAATGCTGAATATGGGTATTATAGCGAAAGCCTATACCCTCCTGTTCCATCTGCTTTATACGACGGTCAATGATGGCTTTGTTGAGCTTAAAGTTGGGAATGCCATAGCGCAAGAGACCACCGGCAGCTTCGTTCTTCTCAAAGACAGTGACGGTATATCCCATCCGATTCAGTGAGTGGGCTGCAGCCAATCCGGCAGGACCAGCACCTACAACGGCTACCCGCATGCCATTTCTGAGCGGAACCTGCGGCAGGATAAACCCTTCACGGAATGCGGCCTCAATAATGGCACACTCGTCTTCACGGTTCGTGGTGGGCTCATGGTTGAAACGATTGAGCACACAGGCTTTTTCGCATAGTGCCGGACAGATGCGCCCTGTAAATTCAGGAAACGGATTGGTGGCCGACAGCAGCTGATAGGCCAGTTCCCATTCTCCCCGACAGAGGGCACCGTTCCATTCGGGAGCCTTATTGCCCAACGGACAAGCCCAATGGCAGAAAGGAACGCCACAGTCCATACAGCGGCTCGCCTGCAACTTGCGCTCACGCGTGTTGAGCGTCTGCTCTACCTCGCCAAAATCATGGATTCTATCGTGGACAGGACGATAGCCTGCCTCTTGACGGTGTATCTCTAAAAATGCTTTCAAGTTTTCCATAACTAATTATCAGTATTCCCGTTGTATCTCGCTGATCTTTTCTCTAAGCCTCATCATCTGCTCTTCTTGTAGCACACGCTTATACTCGATGGGTACCACTTGAACGAAGTCTTCGCAATATCGCTGCCAGCCATCAAGCATCCGTCCGGCCAGTGCTGACCCAGTATGCAGATAGTGCTGACGGACAAGTTCCAGAAGTTCCTTGCGCGACACACTGTCTTCAACAAGATTGATTTCGACCATGTCCATATTACAGAAATAATCGAAGGTGTGGTCTGGATCATAGACGTAGGCAACACCACCTGACATGCCTGCAGCAAAATTCCTGCCAGTTTTACCCAGTACGACCACGCGTCCGCCCGTCATATACTCACAGCAATGATCGCCTGCTCCCTCAATGACAGCTATAGCACCAGAGTTGCGGACAGCGAAACGCTCACCTACCTTGCCATTGACATACAGCCCACCGGAAGTAGCACCATAGAGTCCGGTATTGCCTGCGATGACATTATTCTCCGGCAGGAAGTCTATGTTGATCCGGCTGGGTGGCAATATCGAAATACGTCCGCCTGACAGTCCTTTTCCGAAATAGTCATTACACTCACCTTCCAGCCTGATGTTTAGTCCACGCACGGCAAACGCACCAAACGACTGTCCGGCAGAGCCCTTGAACTTGATATTGACCGTGCTGTCAGGCAAGCCAGCTTCACCATATCGTTTGGCGATAATGCCACTAAGCATGGTCGTGACGGCCCGGTCGGTGTTGCGGATCGCATAGTCAAGCGTTACTTCCTCTTGATCCTGAATGGCTTTCGCAGCTGCCTTGACAATCTCTTCATCCTTCACGCCCGTCACCTTCGTATAGGCACCACGATCCCAATAGAGGGCTTTATCGGTATCTGGCCTGTATAGCAGGCGAGAGAAGTCGATCGTCTTCTGCTTGTCTGTCAGATGACTTGTATGTAACTCAAGCAGCTCGGTATGCCCGATGATCTCCTTCAGGCTATGCACACCTATCTCACTAAGATATTCACGTACCTGCTGGGCGAGGAACGTAAAGAAATTCACGACATATTCTGCCCTGCCCTCAAAGTGCTTGCGCAACTCGGGGTTCTGAGTAGCCACCCCCATCGGGCAGGTATTAGTGTTGCACTTGCGCATCATCACACACCCCAGAACTATCAGCGGCAACGTGCCAAATGAGAATTCGTCAGCTCCCAGCATGGCCATGATGATGACATCTTTGGCTGTCTTCAGCTGACCGTCGGTCTGCAAGCGTACCTGATTGCGCAGACCGTTCAAAACCAGCGTCTGCTGTGTCTCGGCAAGGCCTATCTCAGGAGAGATGCCAGCAAAGCGCATGCTGCTGACAGGACTGGCACCTGTACCACCCTCGGCTCCACTAATCACGATAAGGTCGGCTTTTGCTTTGGCCACGCCAGCAGCAATCGTTCCCACACCGCTCTCGGCTACGAGCTTCACGCTGACGGCAGCTGTCGGATTGACGTTCTTCAGGTCAAAAATGAGTTGGGCAAGATCTTCAATAGAGTAGATGTCATGGTGTGGCGGTGGAGAAATCAGTGAGATGCCGGGAATGGCATTACGTGTCTTGGCGATGACCTCGTTCACCTTAAAGCCGGGCAACTGTCCGCCTTCACCAGGCTTGGCGCCCTGGGCCACCTTTATCTGTATCTCTTCGGCATTCACAAGATACTCAGCCGTCACTCCAAAACGACCGCTTGCTATCTGCTTGGTCTTACTGCTGAGGCTCACGCCATCTACCTCAGTATGGTAACGGGCATTGTCCTCTCCGCCCTCGCCTGTATTTGAACGAGTGCCGAGCTTGTTCATCGCCAAGGCTAACGCTTCATGCGCTTCGATGCTCAATGCACCAAACGACATGGCACCCGTCACAAAATGCTTCACGATTGATTCCACGGGTTCAATCTCGTCAATCGGAGTCGGCCTGTCTGCCTTCTTCCAGCCGAAGAAGTCGCGGATGAAAATAGGGCTATCCTTCTCGTCTGCCATGACCGACCACTCCTTGAACTTCTGGTAGTCCCCCGTACGGGTGGCAATCTGCAGGCGATAGATTGTCTCAGGAGTCCAGGCATGCTTGATACCATCCTTACGCCAAGAGAACTGTCCGTGATTCTTTAGTGGAGCGTTTTGTGCAGAAAGCGAACTGAAACGGATGGCATCTCGGGCTATTTCCTTTAGACCGATGCCGCCGACAGTACTTGTCGCAGTGCCAAAGTACCTGCGCAACAAAGGCTCGCCGAGCCCTATACTCTCAAAGATCTTCGCACCACGATAACTGCGGATAGTAGAGATGCCCATCTTCGACATGATCTTCTTCAGTCCTTTATCAACGGCATGGATATAATGGTTCTCGGCTGTCTCGTAGTCTTCCTGAATCTTCCCTCTCTTTACCAGGTCATCCAAGATAGCAAAGGCCATATACGGACACAGCGCACTTGCACCATAGCCCAACAATAATGCTGCATGCATCGTCTCGCGAATTTCGCCACTCTCCACGATAAGAGCCGTCTGAACTCGCTTGCCAACACTGATAAGATAGTGGTGGACAGCGCTCACAGCCAGCAGCGAAGGGATTGCAGCCTGCTGATCATCAAGATTACGGTCAGTGAGAATGATGTAGTTTACGCCCTCGTCAACACTTGCCTCGGCTGCTTTGCAGAGATTGTCGAGTGACTGGCGCAACCCTTCCTCGCCTTTCGAGATTTCAAACGACATGAATAGTTTCTTCGTTTTAAATCCTTTATAGCGGATATTACACAATATGTCAAGCTGAGTGTTGGTCAGCACGGGTTGCGGCAAGCGAACCATTTTGCAGTTGGAGGCATCAGGTGTCAGGATATTAGTTCCCACAGCACCGATATACTCTGTCAATGACATCACCAGTTCTTCCCGAATAGGATCGATGGCAGGATTCGTCACCTGTGCAAACTGCTGACGGAAATAGTTGAAAAGCAACTGCGGACGGTCACTGATGACGGCCAGTGGCGTGTCATTGCCCATCGCGGCCACGGGTTCCTGACCGGCTGCAGCCATCGGAATGATGGTGCGGTCGATGTCCTCCTGGCCGTAGCCAAACTGGATGAGCCGCTGCTGCAGATGGTCCACGCTGTTCTCCACGTGGCGACCACTCTTCAATTTCTCCAACTGCACACGGTTCTCACTGAGCCATTCACGATAGGGATGGGCTTTGGCCAACTGCTCTTTGATTTCGCCATCATAATATATCCTGCCCTCCTGCGTGTCGATGAGCAGAATCTTGCCGGGCTGCAACCGTCCTTTCGATACCACATCGCCAGGCTCGAAATCCATTACGCCCACCTCGCTGGCCACCACCATCATGCCCTGCCGGGTAATGGTGTAGCGACTGGGGCGCAAACCGTTACGATCCAGCATGCCGCCGGCATAGCGACCGTCGCTGAAGAGCAGGGCGGCGGGCCCGTCCCACGGCTCCATCAGTATCGAGTGGTATTCGTAGAAGGCCTTCAGGTCCTCGCTGATGGGATTCTTGTCGTTGAACGATTCCGGCACAAGTATCGCCATGGCCTGCGGCAGCGACATGCCGCTCATGGTAAGGAACTCGAACACATTGTCGAGCGAGGCCGAGTCCGACATGCCCTCCTCGACGATGGGCGAAATCTCCCGGATGTCGCCCAGTGCCTCGCTCGACAGCACGCTCTCGCGGGCCTTCATCCACCCCCGGTTGCCACGGATGGTGTTGATCTCGCCGTTGTGAGCCAGCAAGCGGAAGGGCTGGGCCAGTGACCATGTGGGGAATGTGTTGGTTGAGAATCGTGAATGTACCAGTGCCAGTCCGCTTGTCAGGTAGGGACTCGACAGGTCAGGGAAATACCGACGCAGCTGTCCGCTGGCCAGCATTCCCTTATATATAATGTTTTTGGTTGATAATGAGCAAATATACGCCTCACCCCCAACCCCTCTCCGATTGGAGAGGGGAGTAGATACTTTTGCCAACTCGGCAAGTCTCCGCTCTATCCTTTTCCTTATTATATATAGCTTACGGTCAAGCTCAGAAACACTGCCCTGAAGGTAATCACTCCCCTCTCCCTTCGGAGAGGGGTCGGGGGTGAGGCTGCTCGTCACAAACACCTGCTTGATGGCCGGTTCCACGCGCCGTGCCGCCTCGCCCAGCACCTCGGGGCAGGTGGGCACTGTGCGCAGGTGCATCAGCTGCAGGCCCTCGCGCTCTATCTCCTCTATCATGACGGAGAGGATCTGCTGCTGCGCCGTCTCGTCCTTGGGCAGGAAGACCAGGCCCGTGCCGTACTTACCCTTCTCGGGCACGGGGATGCCCTGCAGCAGGATGAACTCATGCGGTATCTGCAGCATGATGCCCGCACCGTCGCCCGTTCCGTCGCGCGTCTCGGCACCGCGGTGCTCCATGTTCTCCAGCACCTTCAAGGCCTGGTCCACCAGTTCGTGGCTCTTGCCGCCGTGGATGTTCACCACCATGCCCACACCGCAGGCATCGTGCTCATACTGCGGCTGATATAGTCCGTCTAATTTACTTTTTGTCATATTATCCTTGTTTAATCTTTCTTTTGTCTCGATTTCGGGTGCAAAGATAATACAAATAGTTAGTAAAACAAGCGAAATGGTGGCATAATTTTGTTTGATAATCGTACACAACTATCATTTTGCCATGAAAACAGCTTGTTTTATGACAAAACGAAAAGAAAACGGGTTGCCAACCTGCATAAATGTTTACACTTTGTCATTTCTGCCGATTTTTTTGGTGGAAAGTTGCAAGTTTATGCATCATTTTTCCAAGAATCGCCGTACCTTTGCCGCCGTAATCTTGCAAGACGACACAGAAACTAAGTATTCACATTAAAAAGGGAAAAAGGTATGAAAAGGATTGAAGCAATCATCCGCAAGACCAAGTTCGAGGAGCTGAAGGACGCCCTGCTGCACTCGGACATCGACTGGTTCGAGTACCACGACGTGCATGGCATCGGGCAGAGCCGCCAGGAGCGCATCTACCGCGGCGTGCAGTACTCTACCGACGTCATCGAGCGCGTGGCCATCACCATCGTCTGCCGCGACGTCATCATGCAGCCCACGGTGGACGTCATATTACGGGTGGCACGGACCGGCCAGGTGGGCGACGGGCGCATCTTCGTGAGCGACGTCATCGACACCTGGTCGATACGCACCGGCGAGCACGGCGACACGGTTTTGCGCGACAAGAAGTAAGAAGGATAACAACACAAACACAAAAACTTTTACGATATGAACGAAATAGGATTATCACTCGATACCGTATGGATGCTCTTGGCAGCCATGCTGGTGTTCTGGATGCAGCCGGGCTTCGCGCTGTGCGAGGCGGGTTTTACTCGCTCGAAGAACACGGCCAACATCCTGATGAAGAACTTCGTCGACTTCATGTTCGGCTCGCTGCTGTTCTTCTTCCTCGGCTTCGGATTCATGTTCGGCAGCGAGGGCGCGGGCTTCATCGGAGCGCCAAACTGGGGCGACCTCTCATTTTATAAAGGTGAATTGCCCGTGGAGGGCTTCCTGATTTTCGAGACCGTCTTCTGCGCCACCTCCGCCACCATCGTCAGCGGAGCCATGGCCGAGCGGACGAAGTTCTCGATGTACCTGGTCTATTCAGCCGTCATCTCGCTGCTCATCTACCCCATCGAGGGCCACTGGACGTGGGGCGGCGGATGGCTATGCAATGCGGCTGACGACGGGTTTATGATGACGACGTTCGGCGACGTGTTCCACGACTTCGCCGGTTCGGCCATCGTCCACTCGGTGGGCGGCGTGCTGGCCCTGGTGGGAGCCATCGCCCTCGGCCCGCGCCGAGGCAAGTATGGCCCGGACGGCAAGAGCCGCGCCATTCCCGGCCACAACCTGGCCATGGCCGCGCTGGGCGTGTTCATCCTCTGGCTCGGCTGGTTCGGCTTCAACCCCGGCTCGCAGCTGGCGGCAAGCGGTGAGGTGAACCGCGTGGCCATCAGTCATGTGTTCCTGACCACCAACCTCGCCGCCGTGGCGGGCGGAACGGCCACGATGTTCCTTACCTATATAAAATATGGCAAGCCGTCGCTCTCGCTGACGCTCAACGGCGTGCTGGCCGGACTGGTGGGCATCACCGCCGGATGCGACTTGGTGTCGCCCTTCGGAGCTGTTGTCATCGGACTGGTCTGCGGCCTGGTGCTGGTCTATGCCATCGAGTTCATCGACCACCGACTGCACATCGACGACCCCGTGGGAGCCAGCAGCGTACACGGTGTATGCGGCATCCTCGGCACGCTCTTGACCGGTCTGCTCTCCACCTCTAACGGTGCCCTCTACGGCTATGGCTGGGGATTCTTCGGGGCCCAGACGTTCGGCATCCTCGTCATCGACCTCTGGGCGGCCCTTTGCGGCATCGTGCTTTTCTACGGCATCAAGCGCCTGCACGGCCTGCGCGTCGACGAGCGCATCGAGGACGAAGGGCTCGACATCTACGAGCACGGCGAGTCGTGCTATAACTAAGTGAACAGTTAAAAGTGAATAATTTGCTACCGCTATGGTACATTAATAATATAAGGTATGAAAAAGATTGTTTTATTTGCAATGGGACTGGTGCTTAGTGGCACCGCCCTTGCACAGGATAAAGTAGAAACGACCATCAAGGCCGATTTCGTGAACGAGTATATCTGGCGTGGCCTGAAGTGTGGCGACGTGGCCGTGCAGCCGACGCTCGGAATAGGCTATAAAGGTCTGTCGCTGACAGCATGGGGCTCCTACGGACTGTCGAACAAGGACGACGTGAAGGAGTTTGACCTCACGCTGGCCTACAGCATCGGCGGCTTTAATATCGGCATCACCGACTACTGGTTCTCCGAGGGCCTCGACCCCGACGCACGCTACTTCAAGTACAACACCCACTCGACGAACCACGTCTTTGAAGCCAACATCGGCTACGACTTCGGTCCCGTCGCCCTGCAGTGGTACACCAACTTCGCCGGCAACGACGGCCAGAACAAGAGCGGCCGACGGGCCTACAGCAGCTACATGGAGGCCAGCGTCTCCTTCCGCCTCGCCACCGTCGACTGGACAGCCACTGCCGGTGTCGTGCCGTTCGCCACGACGTCGTACGGCACCAGCGGCTTCGCCGTGACCAACCTCTCGCTGCGGGCTACGAAAGACATCCGCGTGACCGACTCGTTCTCCATCCCCATCTTCGCACAGCTGACAGGCAACCCCTGTTCGCAGAAAGCATACCTGGTTTTCGGTTTCACGCTGCAAATCGACTAACGTCGCTCTCAAAAGAGAGAACCTTAATCTTTGCCAGGTAACCGCCCCCTCTCCCGCCACTGATGGCCGAAGAGGGGGGATTTGTGGGTACGGCGATGGCCGGCGTGCTCTTCACGTTGCGGATGGTGTCGCCCTCGGTGTTCTTGTAGTCCACCTCGTTTTAGTCGCTTATCGTGACAACGTGACATCGTGACACGTGACAAAAAGAGCGGTTTTACACCGCTCTCTTTCTTTTATTTTCTTTATATTTCGGGTTCAACTCCCAGTGGTAGCCTGTTTTTGCAACGCATTCAGAAGAAAAACACTCGAAATATAAGATGCAATCGGCGCAACCATCATAGCCAATTTTGTTTGGCACTTCGATGAACTTCGGCTCATTCATATTCCATTAAGCTTACTTTCATACGCGAACCGAGGAACAGAGAACCGTCATTGGGTATGCCTATGTGGATCCATATACTGCCAATTGATTTGCGCCTGCATACGAACAGTTCGTCAAAACCTATCCCCCATTTAGTGAACCGTTGCAGGAACGTTGGGGGTTGCCCTCCTTCTGTGGGGTAAACTCGAAGGTGTTATCTTCGTAGTAAGCACCCGTTCCTCTGATTTTGATTGGCTTTTTCATTTTACTTAGATTGTTTGTGTCTTAATACACGTGATTGTCACGTGTCACGATGTCACGTTGTCACGATAAGCGACTGCTAAATATCTGAAAATCAAAATTATATATAATTACTATAGTAATTATTATTATAATTTAATTCTGTGCTACCTCTTATCGTGACATCGTGATATCGTGACGCGTGACGGCATTCATACCCTCTTGTAGTCCGCTACTGCACTTTTCCTACTAAATCAATGTTCATAGCATATACGTTTTAGAATTGTTTTTAATTAAAAAGTGATTTCGGGCTGCAAAAGTCGCTATTTTTCGTTAACAGGACAAAAAAAACGTTAAAGCGCAGTTAAGGATATTTAATTTCTGAACCGTAGCTTATAATAATGTACGCGGAGGCACGCGCGTAGGCACCCGCGTGTGCGCGACCCGCTTGCCGTGCTCATGGATTTTACTTACCTTTGCACCGTCGTCAAGTATCTCCTATGTAGCGACCCGCTATACGCCGCCTCGACGGCCGCAAGGACGGATTAAGTAAGCGGTAACCCACAAAGGGTACAAGTTAGCCGATGGGGGCGAGCCAAAGGCAACAACGACAAGTTTTCAACTCAAAATTAGTGATATGGCAATCGATCGCAAACAAAAACTTTCTATTGGCCTGCGGAAGAACAAGAACAGGAAGTCGGCAGGCTATGGCAAATTCTACGGTAAGGTTGTGCAGCGCGACGGGTTGACCCAGCGAGGTTTCATCAATCACGTGACGGCACACATCCCCGGCATCACCGAGAGCATGACAGCGGCAGTGCTGGAAACCGTGGTAACGTGTATCCCCGAACTGGTGGCGCAGGGCGTAAGCGTCAAGCTGGACGGCATCGGCATCTTCTATCCGACCATCGAAAACCCCGGCGGCGGTATCACGCTGGAAAAAATGAAGGAGGGTGCTCCCTCGGCTAATGCCGTGATAAACGGTCTTCGGCTCCGCTTCCGCCCCGATTCGACGAAGCTGGACAATCTTACGTCGAAGTCGCTCAAAGACAAGACGGCAATGACAATCGCAGGCATCTACACGGATGTCAAGGTCGGTGACCAGACGGTAGAGGTGCTGCTTCCCATGGACGAGTACAAGCGTGCTCATTCTGAATAAACTAAAAAAATAAGATAATTATGGCAGGTTTACGTGAAAATCTTGTTCTGCACTATGGTATGCGCAAGAACAACAACAGAAAGAGCGCTGGTTATGGCAACTTCTACTCCGAAGTCGTTCAGCGCGAAGGTCTGAGCCAGCGTGGCTTCATTGACCATGTAGCAAAGCACGTCATCGGCGTGCCCCGTCCTCTGGTGGCTGCTGTGATTGGGCAGATTAGCCAATGTATCCCCGAGCTGCTGTCGCAGGGTGTCAGCGTCAAGATTGACAAGCTGGGCGTGTTCTACCCCACCCTCCATTCAAGGGGGGCCGATGACCCGCTGAAGTACAACCCCGCGACCGACGTCCTGGGTGTGCGCATGCGCTTCCGCCCCGATTCAACGATGGACGACAACCTCACGGCCTACGAGTTCAAGCGCAAGGCAAGCCCCGAGCTTGCTGGCGTGTTCACCGAGGTTACGACCCGTTCTGAAGAGGGCGGTGAGGAAGTGAAAGCCCTGCAGCTGTTGTCGTATTCCGATTGGTTAAAGACAGTTGGCGTATGAAGCTGAGCAAGAGAATGGTTGATATTGTAGTGAAGGTGTTAGTAGCTGCAATCACGGCGTTCGCTACAGCGATCACCACAACGTCATGTGCGGGGTTCGGTCCTCTGTACTTTTAGAAAGTAGTTTCTTTGTTAGTAAAATGGTTGTTTGACAGGGGGAGCGTCGGCATTTGCCGACGCTCTTTTTGTCACGCGTCACGATATCACGATATCACGATAAGAGGCAAAATAGAGTACCGACTTTATATTTTTTCGGCAAAACATTTGGACAAATTAAACAAATATCGTATATTTGCAAGTGGAAACTTGACTATTTAACTAAACAAATTCATAAAAAGATATGGATTTAAGCATCATCGTCCCTGTATACAACGTCGAGGAATATGTCCGCCCTTGTTTGGAAAGTATTTTCAAACAAGACCTTGATGACTCCCGATTTGAAGTCATCATAGTGAATGACGGATCGACAGACCGTAGCATGGAAATGATTGCTGATATCATACAGGCTCATAGTAATATTACTGTTATCAATCAAGAGAATCTCAGTCTGTCCGTTGCACGAAACAATGGTATCGCAGTGGCAAAAGGAGAATATATTATAATGCCCGACTCCGATGACTTATTGACAGAGAACAGTCTGTCCATCTTGTTAGATAAAGCTTTGGAGACAAAGGCAGATATTGTGGAAGCCAACTATCTGATAATGAATAACCAAGAGATCGATGAGCTATCAAACGGTAGAATAGAGCAACCCAATATGCTATTTAGAAACATGACAAGTTTAGAATCGCTTAATGAGTTGAAAGCATGTTATGTATGGAACAAACTATTTCGAAGAAGCTTCATCATAGATAACCATCTCTCATTTATACCAGGCATTCGATTCCAAGACATTCCCTTTACCCATGAATGCTATTTAAAAGCGACTAAGTGCATAAAAACGAATCTAATTCTAAATGTCTACCGTAAAGGGCATTGTTCAGCTTCCGCCCCCAACTCCTTCAATATGGAGAAAGCTCATGACTTATGCACAGCCATCGCTGCAACATGGGAGCTAACCAAAAGCGAAGGTATAACACCTGAAGCCAGAAAGGCTATTATAAAGAGTCTTTTGGGCACTTATTACAATTTGATATATCGACTTTTGAAATACATTAACAAAGTCACAGATCGCGTAAATATGTTGAGGTTCCTTTACACTTTGGCGCCAGATTTACGATTCTCTAATAATATTAAACAACGCATAGGCAATTGGCTTTCTCGCAAAGCACCTCGACAATATTTGGCAATTCTATCTGTACGATGGAAAAAATGAGTTCATTGCTACTACCGTCATTGCCACCATTATTCTTTTCATACAACGTTTTTATAGATTAATCCGTGCAAAGGTAGTGACAGTTTGTAACGACACAATAGGTATTTGGGACAAAAAGAACAGATAATCGGCCACAAGTGGCCCCCGAAACTTTACAAAGTGTCAGCCTGACGGGATTTTAACATTCAAAAGTTGGGCGAAGGCAAAAGGTATTTGGAGAAAAGTGCATAACTTTGCAGTCCATAAAATAGATTTGTTTTATGGATACAATGCAAAGCCAGACCTTGGCTAAAGGTCAAACAAAGTATATTTTCGTAACGGGCGGCGTCGTTTCCTCGTTGGGAAAAGGCATCATAGCCGCTTCAATCGGCAAACTGCTGCAGGCACGCGGCTACGACATCACCATCCAGAAGTTCGACCCCTACATCAACATCGACCCGGGGACGCTGAACCCCTACGAGCACGGCGAGTGCTACGTGACGGAAGACGGCTTCGAGACCGACCTGGACCTGGGACACTACGAGCGGTTCACGGGCATCCGCACCACCCGCGACAACAGCATCACCACGGGGCGCATCTACCAGACCGTCATCGACCGTGAGCGACACGGCGACTATCTGGGCAAGACCATCCAGGTGGTGCCGCACATCACCGACGAGATAAAGCGGCGCATGCTCAGAGAAGGGAATTATGACTTCGTCATCACCGAAGTGGGCGGTACCATTGGCGATATTGAGAGTGCGCCGTTCATGGAGGCCATCCGACAGTTGCGGTGGGAGTTGGGACGCAATGCGGTGTGTGTGCATCTGACCTACGTGCCCTATCTGAAGGCGGCGGATGAATTGAAGACAAAGCCGACACAGCACAGCGTTAAGGAGTTGCAAGGGATGGGCATACAGCCCGACATCCTGGTGCTGCGAACGGAGCGTCACCTCGACGACGCGCTGAGGATGAAGGTGGCCTCGTTCTGCAATGTTGACCTGGAGTGCGTGGTGCAGAGCGAGGACATGCCAAGCATCTACGAGGTGCCGGTCAGTATGCAGCGGCAGGGACTCGATGCCGCCATCCTGCGCAAGATGGGAATCTCCGTGGGAGAGACGCCGGCCATGAAGCCGTGGCACGCATTCCTCGACAAACAACGCCGCGCCACCAGCGAAGTCCACATCGGACTCGTAGGCAAATACGACCTGCAGGATGCTTACAAGAGCATCCGCGAGAGCCTGAACTTGGCGGGTATATATAATGATGTAAAGGCAAAGATTCATTTCGTCAATAGCGAGGAGGTGACGACGGAGAATGTCGCCACACGATTAGAGGGCATGGCGGGTGTCGTCATCTGTCCTGGCTTTGGTCAGCGGGGCATCGAAGGCAAGATTGTTGCTGCCGAATATTGCCGGACGAACGACATCCCCACCTTTGGCATCTGTCTTGGCATGCAGATGATGGTCATTGAGTTTGCGCGGAATGTGCTGGGCTATGCGGATGCCAATAGCAGCGAGATGTCAGCAGATACCCGTCACCCCGTCATCAACCTGATGGAAGAGCAGAAGAATGTCACCAACATGGGCGGCACGATGCGGCTGGGTGCCTACGACTGCGAACTGGTGAAAGGCAGCCGCGCCTACGAGGCATACACACAGTCAGGACAATCTACTCCCCTCCCTACAGGGGAGGGGTCGGGGGAGAGGCTGCTTATCCGCGAGCGTCATCGCCATCGCTATGAGTTCAACAACGAATACAGGGAGGACTACGAGCAGCATGGCATGCAGTGCGTAGGCATCAACCCCGCTGCCGACCTCGTGGAGATTGTCGAGATACCGACCCTGCGGTGGTACATCGGCACACAGTTCCACCCCGAATACGCATCGACGGTGCTCCATCCGCATCCGCTGTTTATGTCATTCGTCAAGGCGTGTGTTCAAGAAGAATCCGTGAAATCCGTTTAATCCGTGGTTGAGATAATATGGAACAGCTAAAACATGAATGTGGCGTGGCGATGATTCGCCTGTTGAAGCCTTTGGAGTACTACGAACGGAAGTACGGCACGTGGGCGTGGGGCTTCAATAAGCTCTACCTGATGATGGAGAAACAGCACAACCGAGGGCAGGAAGGAGCTGGTATCGCTACTGTAAGTTTGACCAAAGCCCCTGGAACAGAATATATGTTTCGGGAAAAGGCTGAAGGCAAGGATGCCATCACAGAGATTTTCAGTCGGGTGAGGAAAGAGATGGCTGGCCAACTTTACATGGGACACCTTCGTTACTCAACAACAGGCAAGAAGGGGCTTACCTACGTACATCCCTTCCTGCGGCGCAACAATTGGAGGGCAAAGAATCTTTGCCTTTGCGGCAACTTCAACATGACCAATATCGATGAAGTCTTCAAGGCTTTGACCGAACAAGGCCAATCACCTCGCATCTACAGCGACTCCTATATCACCCTGGAGCTGATGGGCCATCGGTTAGACCGTGAGGCAGAACGACTGTATGAAGAAGCCTGCATGAAAGGCTTCAAAGGTACCGACATCACTGATTATATTGAAGACCATATAGAGATGCAGAACGTATTAAGGACGACCATGTGCCATTATGACGGAGGCTATGTCATGTGCGGTATGACAGGCTCTGGAGAAATGTTTGCCATGCGCGACCCCTGGGGCATTCGTCCTGCGTTCTATTACCGTAACGAAGAAATCATTGCCGTAGCCAGTGAGCGACCTGTATTGCAAACCACCTTCGACCTGCAGACAGATGATGTCCGAGAATTAGAACCCGGTAATGCTCTTCTGATCAGAAAAAGCGGGAGCGTGTCATTGCAACAGATCACCCATCACCCACTGCTCACCTCTCACAAATGCTCATTCGAGCGCATCTACTTCAGCCGAGGGTCTGACAAGGATATCTATCTGGAACGAAAACGGTTGGGCGAGCAACTAACCCCCGTCATCATGCAAAGTATCAACTATGACATTCCTAACACGGTCTTCAGCTATATACCCAACACAGCAGAAGTCTCTTTCTATGGCATGACCGACGGTATCCGCAAAAGCCTCCCCTATGGGGGGAGGTTGGAGGGGGCCGACGTCCGCATAGAGAAAGTAGTGTGGAAAGATATCAAACTGCGTACTTTCATCTCTGATGGTACAGAGCGCAATGACCTGGCGGCACATGTCTATGACATCACCTATGGGGCGCTACGGCCTCACGAAGACAATCTCGTCATCATCGACGATTCTATCGTGCGGGGCACAACATTAAAAGAGAGCATCTTCAAGATACTTGACCGCTTACGTCCGAAGAAGATCGTGATGGTCAGCAGTTCACCTCAGATCCGCTATCCCGACTACTACGGCATTGACATGTCACGACTGGAGGAGCTCTGTGCTTTCCGTGCCGCCATCGAACTGAACCTTACATGCTGTTCCTCCCAAGAGGGTGGAGGGAATGAACGCCCCCGACAGCTGAGAGGAAAGGACTTGATCAACTATATTTACCGAAAATGCAAGGAAGCGCCCTTGGCGGAAAATCACGTAAGGCACATCTATGAGCCTTTCACCGTTGAAGAGATCAACCGTAAAATTGTCGAGATACTTCGTCCTGAAGGCATGAAGACACCGGTTGAACTGGTATTTCAGAGCATCGAGGGTTTGCATAAGGCTTGCCCCGACCACCGCGGCGACTGGTACTTCACAGGCCACTACCCCACCCCTGGTGGCATCCGTCTCTGTAACGAGGCATTTATTAAGTATGTAGAACTAAACTATAAAGATTATGTGTGGAATTGTAGCCATCTTGAATGTCAAGAATCAATCGGCCGAACTGCGCCAGAAAGCATTGAGAATGAGTCAGAAGATCCGACATCGCGGTCCTGACTGGAGTGGAATCTATGTCGGTGGGGATGCCATTCTGGCCCACGAGCGACTCAGCATCGTTGATCCGGAGTCTGGCGGACAACCGTTGTACTCGCCCGACGGCAAACAGGTGTTGGCCGTCAATGGTGAGATCTATAATCATCAGGACATACGCAGGCGCTACGCCGGACGGTATGATTTTCAGACCGGAAGTGACTGTGAGGTCATCTTGGCGCTTTGGAAAAAGATGAGAGAATGCACCATGGCGCAGAACGACGCACTCGACACACAGCAAGCAGCACTCAGCACCCTGCTTGAAAGTCTCAGCGGTATTTTCGCCTTTGTGCTCTACGACGAAGAGCACGATGAGTTTCTGATAGCCCGCGACCCTATTGGCGTCATACCGTTGTATATAGGCTACAACAGTGACGGAACAGTATATGCGGCTTCGGAACTGAAAGCCCTCGAAGGGCAGTGCGAACGATATGAACCATTCCTGCCAGGCCATTACTACTGGAGCGCAGCACCCGGCATGAAGAGATACTATCGGCGCGACTGGATGGAATATGACGCAGTGAAAGACAATCCTGCCAGTGTGAAAGACATTCACGATGCACTGGAAGATGCCGTCCGCCGGCAATTGATGTCAGACGTGCCTTATGGCGTACTCTTAAGCGGAGGGCTCGATTCTTCTGTCATCTCTGCCATTGCCGAGAAATTCAGCGAGCACCGCATCGAGGACAACAGCGAGACACGTGCCTACTGGCCGCGCCTGCACTCCTTCGCCGTCGGACTGAAGGGAGCTCCCGACTTGGCCAAAGCCCGCCTCGTAGCCGACCATATCGGCACCGTTCACCATGAAATCAACTATACCATTCAGGAGGGCCTCGATGCCATCCGTGATGTCATCTACTATATCGAGACCTATGATGTCACCACCGTAAGGGCATCTACCCCTATGTATCTACTGGCTCGGGTCATCAAGTCTATGGGCATCAAGATGGTGCTCTCGGGTGAGGGAGCCGATGAGATATTCGGTGGCTATCTCTATTTCCACAAAGCACCTTCTGCGCGCGACTTTCACGAAGAAACCGTACGGAAACTGGGAAAACTCCACCTCTACGACTGCCTGAGAGCCAACAAGAGCCTGTCAGCGTGGGGCGTAGAAGGGCGTGTCCCATTCCTCGACAAGGAGTTTCTTGACGTGGCCATGCGTACCAATCCAGAGGCGAAGATGTGCGGCCCCCTCCCAACCTCCCCCTGTAGGGGAGGGGCAAGTAGCGACTTTATCATCGAGAAAAAAATTGTCCGTAAAGCCTTTGCAGATATGCTACCCGACGAGATAGCCTGGCGGCAGAAGGAACAGTTTAGCGATGGCGTGGGCTATTCATGGATTGATACCCTAAAGGCCGTAACGGCGGCAGCGGTCTCCGACGAACAGATGGCCCACGCCGCAGAGCGCTTCCCCATCAACCCTCCCAAGAACAAGGAGGAGTATTACTACCGCAGCATCTTTGCCGAGCATTTTCCTTCTGACTCCGCTGCCCGCAGCGTGCCCTCAGAGGCCAGCGTAGCCTGCTCGACAGCCATTGCCCTCGAATGGGATGCGGCCTTCCAAAACCTTAACGACCCAAGTGGACGGGCTGTCAAGGGGGTGCATGAACAGGCCTATACCTGAAACATGAATAGCAAATGGCTTCATGCTCCATTGACCAGCGATGGAGCTACCAATCAAGAAGGAGCCTTTTGCCCAGCAAAAAGCTCCTTCTTGATTTTGTATGTAACAAGGGTGGGAATCAGTCTTCGTCCTTCACCTCAGCCTCATGCTGCTTGATGAGTTCCTGCTGGATGTCGTTAGGCACGAGCTCGTAGCTGCTGAATGCGGTAGTGAACGAGGCCCGTCCGCCCGTCAGCGACGAGAGGGCGATGGAGTAGCTGGCCAGCTCCTTGAGAGGAATCTTGGCGGTGAGCTTCTGGTAGCCAGATTCAGAGTCCATGCCCATGATGATGGCACGGCGGCCCTGCAGGTCGCTCATCACGTCGCCCATGTAGTCGGCAGGCACGAGCACCTCCAGGTCGTAGATAGGCTCCAGCACCTTCGGTCCGGCATTCTTGAAGGCTGCCGAGAAGGCGTTGCGTGCAGCGAGCATGAACGAGAGCTCGTTGGAATCGACGGGGTGCATCTTGCCGTCATAGACGATGACGCGCACGTCGCGGGCATACGAGCCAGTGAGCGGTCCCTGCTCCATACGCTCCATGACACCCTTCAGGATGGCAGGCATGAAGCGCATGTCGATGGCACCACCCACGACGCTGTTGATGAAGACGAGCTTGCCGCCCCACTCCAAGTCTTTCTCTTCCTTCGACTTGATGTTCATCTTGAACTCCTGGCCGTTGATGGTGAACGAGGTCGGGTCGGGCATGCCCTCCTGATACGGCTCGACAATCAGGTGTACCTCGCCGAACTGGCCGGCGCCGCCCGACTGCTTCTTGTGGCGGTAGTCGGCGCGCGCCATCTTGGTGATGGTCTCGCGATACGGTATTTTCGGCTCCTGGTATTCCACCTGTATCTTCTCGTTGTTCTCCATGCGCCACTTCAGCGTGCGCAGGTGGAACTCACCCTGTCCGTGTACGATAATCTGGCGCAGCTCCTTCGACTGCTCCACCACCCACGTCGGGTCTTCCTGGCGCATCTTCTGCAGGGCAGCCATCATCTTCTCCGTCTCAGCCTCGTTGACGGCCTTGATGGCGCGAGAGAACTTCGAGTTAGGATATTTGATGAAGTCGAACTTATTCTCCACATCCTTGGCGTTCAACGTGTTGCCAGTCTTGACATCCTTCAGCTTCACCGTGCAGCCGATGTCGCCGGCCACGAGCTGATCGACCTGAATACGATTGGCACCGGCACAGGCATACAGCGTACCCATGCGCTCCTTCGAGCCACGGTCGGCATTGGTCAGGTCGTCGCCGCTCTTCACCACACCGCTCATCACCTTGAAATACTGCACCTCACCGATATGAGGCTCCACACCGGTCTTGAAGAAGTACAGCGACGTGGGAGCAGAGGCATCGGCAGGCACATCCTGTCCGGCAGCATTCTTCACGACGGGCATCTCAGAGACGAAGGGCACGACATTGCCCAGGAACTCCATCAGACGGCGCACACCCATGTCGCGGCCTGCGCAGACGCAGAACACGGGATAGATAGAGCGTGTGACAAGACCCTTGCGGATGCCCTCGCGCATCTCGTCCTCAGAGAGGTCCTCGCTCTCGAAGAACTTCTCCATCAGTGTGTCGTCGCCGGCGGCGGCAGCCTCCACCAGGGCAGCCTTCCACTCCTTGGCCTTCTCCAGCTCCTCGGCGGGAACATCCTCGATGATGGGAGCACCGCCCTCGGGCTTCCACGAGTATTTCTTCATCAGCAGCACGTCGATGACGCTGTTGAAGCCGTTACCCGTAGCGATAGGATACTGTACGGGCACGCAGTTGTTGCCATACACCTCCTTCAGCTGAGCCAGAATCTGGTCGTAGTCGCAGTTGTCGCGGTCCAGCTGGTTGACGAGGAAGATGACGGGCTTCTTCAGTTTCTCGGTATTGCGGAAGGCATTCATCGTGCCCACCTCCGGGCCGTACTGTCCGTTAATCAGTATCACGGCCTGGTCGGTCACGTTCATGGCGGTGATAGAGCCACCCACGAAGTCGTCGCTGCCCGGACAGTCGATGATGTTCAGCTTCTTATTGTTCCACTCCACATGAAAGACAGTAGAGAACACCGAGTAGCCGTACTCCTGTTCTACGGGGAAGTAGTCGCTCATGGTGTTCTTACCCTCTACGGTGCCGCGGCGCTTGGTGATGCCGGCCTCGTAAACCATTGCTTCGGCAAGAGTAGTCTTGCCGCTACCCGCACTGCCAATGAGTGCAATGTTCTTAATCTCGTTAGTCTGATAAACTTTCATAATAGTAATATTTTAGGTTTATATTAATTGTCTGTTTTCGCCCTGTATCGCACAAAGCGACGCTAAAGGTAGGCATTTTCGAGCAAAAAACCTAAGAAAGCTTGCAAATATTAAACTTTATTAGTAATTTCGCGCGCAATTATGGCAGGAATCTACATACATATTCCCTTTTGCAAGAGCCGTTGCATCTACTGCGGATTCTACTCTACCACCCGCCTCGACCTGCGCCGCCGCTATGTCGAGGCGGTATGTCGGGAATGGCAGATGAGGCACCACGAACTGGCAGAGCCGGTCGATACGATATATATCGGCGGGGGCACGCCCAGCCTGCTGGAGGGCGACCAGCTGTCGCGACTCTTCGCCGAGCTGCCTGCTGCTGACGAGGTGACCATCGAGGTGAACCCCGACGATGTCACGGAGCAATTCGCCGCCACCGTGTCGCGGCTGCCCGTCAACAGGGTAAGCATGGGTGCCCAGACCTTCAACGACCGTCGCCTGCGTTTTCTGCACCGTCGGCATTCGGCAACACAGGTGGCAGAGGCCGTCAGTAGGCTGCGGGCTGCGGGCATCGGCAACATCAGCATCGACCTGATGTACGGTTTCCCGGGCGAGACACTCGACGCATGGCAGCAGGACATCAACGAGGCGCTGGCCCTCGATGCCGAGCACCTGTCGGCCTACTGTCTGATGGTAGAGGAAGGCACGGCGCTCTATGAGCAAATGAGAAATGAGAAATTAGAAACGAGAAATGACGGTGCGGAAGAAGGTGAAGAGCTGGAGCGGCAGATGTACGAGACGCTTATCGACCGGCTGACGACGGCAGGCTACGAGCACTACGAGATTTCCAATTTCGCACGCCCCGGCTATCGCTCGCGCCACAACTCATCTTATTGGCACGACACCGCCTACGCGGGTCTCGGTGCCGCCGCCCACAGCTATTCGCCCGCACAACACACCCGCTCGTGGAACACCGCCGACCTCCACGCATACATCGACAGCATCGAACAGGGACAGCTGCCCTGCGAGCGCGAGCACATCGACGGCGACACCCACTACAACGACCTCGTCACCACCGCCCTGCGCACCAGCGACGGACTATGCCTCGACATGCTTTCCGACCGCCACCGCCGCTATTGTCTTGGCGAGGCGCGCACATTTCTGGCCAGCGGGCTGCTGCGTCTGGACGGTCAGCGGCTGGTGCTGACCCGACGGGGTCTCTTTCTCAGCGACATGGTGATGAGCGGACTGATGCTGGTGTGACGATGACAAAACCGTCGGCCGAGCGTCTTTAATAATATATATATTTCAGCAATACACCTTATTATATTATATACACAACAGATGATGAATACTTGGAAACCCAACCTCGACGAAACCAAGCAGCACTATATCGATTGGTGGCAGCATCGTGGCATTGTGCTCAACATGTGGGAGCACTTTCAAGAGGGCGTGAAGCCCCATGCCGACGTGCCTGAGCCGAAGCCCTACCGCGACCTGAACCAACGGTGGTTCGACCCCGAATGGCGCGCCGAATACCTGGACTGGTATGTGGCCCACTCCTGTCTGATGGCCGACATGCTGCCCGTGGCCAACACACAACTGGGTCCCGGCTCGCTGGCAGCCATCCTGGGCGGTGTCTTCGAGGGTGGCGACGACACCATCTGGATACACCCCCGCCCCACGGTGGTCAACGGTTCTGCCGTTGATACCGACGACATCCGCTTCGACCCCAACCACCCCAACTGGCTGTTGCACAAAGACTTGCTGCGGGCCTGCAAGCGGAAGGCACAGGGTCACTACTATGTAGGCATGCCCGACCTGATGGAGGGCATGGACGTGCTGGCGGCCCTGAAAGGCACCGACCAGGTGCTGCTCGACACGGTGATGCACCCGGAGCGCTTAGAGCACCAGATGCAGCAGATCAACGACATCTACTTCCAGGTGTTCGACGAGCTGTACGACATCATCCGCGAGGGCGACGAGATGGCCTTCTGCTACTTCTCGGCATGGGCACCGGGCAAGATGTCGAAGCTGCAGAGCGACATATCGACAATGATCAGCCAGGACGACTACCGCCGCTTTGTACAGCCCTTCATCCGCGAACAGTGCCAGAAGATAGACTACACGCTGTACCATCTGGACGGCGTGGGGGCCATGCACCATCTGGATGCACTGCTGGAAATCGAGGAGCTGAACGCCATCCAGTGGACACCCGGCGTGGGCGAGCCACAGGGCGGCAGCGCGAAATGGTACGACCTGTACCGAAAGATACTTGACGGCGGCAAGAGCATCATGGCCTGCTGGGTGACGCTGGACGAGCTGCGCCCGCTGCTGGACCACATCGGCGGCGAGGGCATCCACCTGGAGATGGACTTCCACAACGAGCGTGAGGTGGAAGAGGCGATGAAGATCGTCCAGGAGTTTGAGCACAGCCGCAACGTGCATCCTGCCGACATGCTCGACGATGCCGACCGCGAGGTGGCAGAGATTATCAAGAAGATAGAGGCTGGTAAAACTAGCATGAATAGCAGGGCTAGTATGACTGGCAAGACAACACACCCCGCCCCGCTGCCCACCGACCGTCTGCTGGTTCTCGACGGGGCGATGGGTACCATGATACAGCAGTACCAGTTGGACGAGGAAGCCTTCCGAGGTGCCCGCTTTGCCCAGCACCCCACCGACCTGAAAGGCTGCAACGACGTGCTGTCGCTCACGTGTCCGTTTGTCATACGCGACATCCACCGTAAATACCTGACCGCCGGTGCCGACATCATCGAGACGAACACCTTCAACGCACAGCGCATCTCGCTGCAAGACTACGGTCTGCAAGCCTGCGTCGGCGACATCAACCTCGCCGCCTCCCGACTGGCACGCCAGTGTGCCGACGAATACAGCACGCCGGACCGTCCGCGCTTCGTAGCCGGCAGCATAGGTCCCACCAGCCGTACCACTTCGATGGCCACCAGCGGCGAACCGCTCAGCAAGGAGCTGCTACGCACGGCCTATGAAGAGCAGATTGGCGCACTGAAGCAGGGGGGCGTTGATACCCTGCTCATAGAGACCATCTTCGATGTGGAAAACGCCCGCATCGCCCTTGATGCCGCCAAGACCATAGCCCCCGAACTGCCCGTCATGCTGAGCTTCAGTATTTCCACGGCGGACGGTCGCAACATGCTGGGGCAGGACATCATCGAGTTCATCAAGCAATTAGACAAGCAGCAGCTATTCTCCGTCGGCATCAACTGCACCGCCGACATCAAGGCCATGACGCCGCTGGTCTGCCGTCTGGCACAGTTCGGCATGGGCGTCAGCCTCTACCCGAATGCAGGCCATCCTGACAGTCAGGGGCACTATGCCACCACCCCCGAGAGTCTGGTGGCCAGTCTGTGGCCACTGATAGAAGGGCACCGTCTGAGCATCGTCGGCGGATGCTGCGGCACTACCGACAAGCACATCAGTCTCATAGCCAAGGCCATCGAACCGGTTCCCGGCCTGCGCCTGTCGCCGCTGGACAAGGATACAGCCTTCTCCGACCTGGCCAACCCACCTGGTATTGCCAATAAAACTATCCCAACTATCCCAACTATTTCAACTATCCCAACTATCCCTACTATCTCAGCGAGCACCTCCAACCCATCTGTTAGCATGAGCCCTGAGGAACAGCTCTTCCAAGCCATTCTCAACGGCAAGAGCGATGCCGCCGTGCAGGCCACCCGTGCCGCCATCGACAGCGGTCGGCAGCCACAGGACATCATCAACCACGACATGATACGCGCCATGGGCGAGGTAGGCCAGCGCTTCCAGGACGGCAAGGCCTTCGTGCCCCAGCTGCTCATGGCCGGTCGCGCCATGAAGGCCGGTCTGGAGATACTGAAGCCACTGATGAGCGGACAACAGTCGGCATCCATCGGCAAGGTGCTTATAGGTACCGTGAAGGGTGACCTACACGACATCGGCAAGAACCTGGTGGCCTCGATGCTCGAAGGCTGTGGTTTCGAGGTGGTGAACATCGGCATCGATGTGTCTGCCGACACCTTCGTCGAGGAAATCAAGAAGAACCGCCCCGACATCCTGGCCATGTCGGCCTTGCTTACCACCACAATGGGGTATATGAAGGAGGTGATAGACGCCCTTCAGGCTGCCGGCATCCGCAATCAGGTGAAGGTGATGGTGGGCGGCGCACCCGTCTCGCAGGGTTTTGCCGACGAGATAGGTGCCGACGGCTACTCTGACAATGCCAACTCGGCTGTCACCGTGGCCAAGCAACTACTTGGCAGGCTTTAGCTTCCGCTTGTAGCATTGTTGAAAATCGCAGAGTCCGCAGGTATAGTCGAGCCTGCGGACTTTTTCGCCTACACCGATAATGCCGCTAACACTCTTGATGGGTACCATGAGTGAAGAATCTGTCAAGCGTACACCGCATGTATTACCGTTGAATAGAGGAAAAAGCAACTGTTGCTGCGACACATGCCACCCGCAGTAGCCCGGCGAGAAGCGGTTGGTGTGATGCCATCCGAGTTTGTCAATGCTCTCCTGCAAATGTTCCTCCATACGGTCGGCACACCTCTCTGCAATAACAGAACCAAGGGCGTCGGCAATGAACATGCGCACCATGTCACCATCGTCCTTCAGCCGTTGTTGATAGGCATCAAAAGCCGTACCGCTGGTGCATATAAACAAGGCGTAAGCCTCCGCGCCGCGCAGCTGCCGACGGATGATGGCGCCCAAGTCGAACGGCGGCAGCACTGCTTCCACCAGATAGCAGAACTGCGGCTGCAGCCATGTGTACACCTCGTTGATGACCGCCTGCGTCTCGCGCTGTGTCATGTCGTCGGGCACAGCATCACGATAGCCCATCTGTTCGTAAACGTCGGCAGGGGTTATCCGCAGTTCGTCGTATGTCAGCGTCTTCCTGGTCATCGTTGCTTATTCCATGCTGCCAGTGTCTCGAAGAAGGCATCAATATTATGCTGAGGCGTGTGGGGCGGTGTATCGCATCCGCTGGACAGCACAAAGTTAGGATAGCGCTGCATCTTCTGCAAGAGGTCGAGCACCGTCTCGCGCATCTGCGACGGCATACCGTCTTTGAACGCGCTCACCGGGTCGATGTTGCCCATAGCCAGTGCTGTAGGCGGCACGTCGCGGATGACCTCCTCCATGCGGCACTTGTTGCCGAAATGGTAGGCGGCAGCCCCCGTGACCACCATCGCCCGGGTACAGTGGCCGGTATTGCCACAGTTGTGCAGCACCACGATGAAATGGTCGTCCTGCACGCGGTCAACGATGCGCTTCACATAGCGCGACGAGAAAGTCAGGCAGTCGTCGTTCGACATCAGGCCTGCGGCAGGCTCCGCCATCATCACACCGTTGGCACCAGTCAGCTTCAGTGCCTGGCAGTATTTCTCGATGAAGTCGGTACACTTCTGCAACAGCGTGTGGGCTGCCTCGGGATGTTCGTAAATCAGCACCATGATGTCCGACATGTCATACAATCGGCCCGCCAACGAGAACGGCCCGATGCAGCCCGCAAACAACGGACGGTCGGCGATGGCTTTAGCAGCCAGCAGGTTGGCCTTCAGGTAAGCGGGGATGCGCCCAGTCTTGAGCGAGGGAACCGGCAGCTTGTAGATGCTCTCCACATCGGGCAACAGACGCCCCGACACGGCGGGTACGGCAATGTCGGAGAAAGCAATCTCGGCACCGAAGGCCTCAGCCTCGGTGGTAAGGTCCATGATGGTACAGGCCGCCGCACTCGGATAGTGGTGCGTCAGCGTCATCACCGCCTCATAGTGTATGCGGCCGTCGCTGACTGCCTGCCGCACGGTATGGCCGTTCTGTTCTATGCCCGGATGGGTCATCACCGGCACTGCCGTCACCTCTTTCTGGCGGATGACGTCAGCCACCCATTGCTTCATGTTCATCTTCATCGTGTTCTATGCTTTATACTTTTAGACGAAGAGCAAGGCATTTTGTCACTACTCCTGATTGAGGCAAAGTGATGACATTTCCCCACATTCAGCGTCTTAAAAGTATGAAACGATTACTAACCTCACTACTCTTGCTGTCGGCCTTATCGGTTTATGCAGGCAAAATCATCGTCCGCGAAGGCGAAAGCATCCACGATGCCCTGCGGCAAGCCCGCGAATGGCGGCGTACCAACGACGCACGCTGCAAGGGGGGCATCACCATCGCCATCGAAGCAGGACAATACTACATGCAGGAGCCGCTGTTCCTGCGTCCCGAGGACAGCGGCACCAAGGAGTCGCCCCTCATCATCTGTGGCACTGGAGAGAACCACAAGAGCGTCATCTGCGGCGACATCCGGCAGAAGCATACACAGGTATGGCCGTTAAAAGAACAAGGTGCTGGTCTCCCAAGAGGTGGCATGGAGCGCATGATTGATTTTAACACCACCGACCGCACCATCACCATTCCCACGCCACCCGACAGTGTGCTTCAAGGTTTTGCCTTGAAGAAAACGCCCCTCGAAATGGTGGTTCACCAGCGATGGGCGATAGCCATCCTGCGCGTCAAGGAGATGAAGGTACAGGGCGACAAGACCGTCGTCAGCTTCATGGAACCTGAAAGCCGATTGGAGTTCGAACACCCCTGGCCACAACCCGTCATCGGAGGCGAGAAGGGGAACAGCTCTTTCCTGCTTCGCACCACAGAACAGCGTGACGGCATTGAGCAGTTGGTCATCGTCGACGGCGCCAACTATATACGTTTTGAAGGTATAACCTTCAAACACACTTGCTGGAACCGTCCCTTGCACAAAGGGCACGTTACCCTGCAGGGCGGATTCCCCCTGGTTGATGCCTACAAACTGAAAGAAGCCCCCGGACTGCCTTGGGACAAGGATCTCGAGAACCAAGCCTGGATAGAGCGTCCTGTCAGTGCTGTCACCGTGCGCAACGCCCACCACGTAGAATTCTATTCTGTGGTGTTCGAAGGTTTGGCCGCCACGGCCTTGGACTTTGTCGATAACGTCAGCGACTGTGTGGTGCAGAAATGCACCTTCGGTAACATTGGCGGCACGGCCATCATGGGCGGTTCCTTTGCCGAGAGCCCGCGCGAGGTACACCGCCCCTACACCGACCTGGCCAGTCGCTGCCAGCGGCTAACCATCGACAGTAATTTCATCGTCGATGCTGCCAACGAGGACTGGGGAGCCGTGGGCATCGCATTGGGCTATGTACGCCATTGCACCATCAGCAATAACTACGTGAGCTTCCTCAGCTACTCGGGCATCTGCGTCGGTTGGGGTTGGACACCCCTCAACACGGGTATGGAGCACAACCGCATCGAGGGTAACAATGTCTACAACTATGCCCGTCAGCTCTATGACGCCGGCGGCATCTATACGCTCAGCAACCAGCCAGGTTCCGTGATTAGCGGCAACAAGGTCTCACGCCCCTACCCTGCCCCCTATGCTACCAACGACCGCGGTTTCTGCATCTATCTGGATGCCCGTACCGACGGTTTTACTATCGAGAACAATTACACCGGCGACATCGCCCCCGGGATTGCCGGTCGTCCTCTCACTAACCAACGGCCCATCCGTCGTGACGAGATTGGCGACAACCACCCCGGTCCAAATATCATCTTTAAGCAATGAAGCAAACCAACTACCATCTCTTTGACTTCATGGACTTCGACCCCGCCCTACAGCAGGCCGAAGCCCTCTGGAAAGCATACGCACCGACAAGAATAGAAGAGCGTGATGGCGACATCATCATTACCATCCCCTATCAAAAGCAACTGCACCAGGAGGACATGGCGCCCGACACCACAGCAGCCCAACAGAGCTACGACCTCATCGTCCGAGCATACGAGCCCAACATCATCCGTTTGTTCACCACCATGAGCGGTGACGAGATGACCGAGCAGGACGACATGCTGCAGTTCGCCCCCGGGGTAAAGCGCGTTCCTCTTTCTATAAAGGACAATGGCGGAATCGTAGTAATCAGTAAAGCCTCCCCTACAGGGGGAGGTTTGGAGGGGGCTGGAGGTTTGGTGGGGACTATCGACCAGCGCTCCCCCGTACTGGACCACTGGAGCGACCTGCTACCTGCACCGCAGCCTGCGCCCTTCATCACCTTCTATCCCGACGGCGACGAGACGAAGGGCATTGCGCTGAGCGACGACCACTTCTCGCCGCCACGCTACGACGCCCTGCCGCTGGGCTTCGTGAGTCTCCCCCTTACCCCCTCCTGTAGAGGGGGAGAATCGGCCGCGCAAAAAGCCTCCCCTACAGGGGGAGGTTTGGAGGGGGCTGAGCGTGCCACCATCAGCTTCCGCTGCGAGGCCGACGAGTGCTTCGTAGGCACTGGCGAGCGATTCCGCAAGATGGACCTCAGCGGACAGACCTTCCAGCTGAAGAACCAGGACGGACAAGGTGTCAACAACCGCCGCTGTTACAAGAACATCCCGTTCTACCTGTCGAGCCGTATGTACGGTGCCTTCTTCCATACCAGCGACTACTGCAAGCTGTCGCTGGCCGACCACTCCACCCGCTCGGTACAGTTCCTCAACGACCACGCCACCATCGACGTGTTCCTCATCGGTGGCAAGACACCGGAAGAGATTCTCCGTGGCTACCGCATGCTAACAGGTTTCCCGCAGATGCCGCCACTTTGGTCGTTCGGCATCTGGATGAGTCGCATGACCTACTTCTCTGCCGACGAAGTCAACGACATCTGCGACCGTCTGCGCCACGAACACTACCCCTGCGATGTCATCCATCTCGACACCGGCTGGTTCCGCACCGACTGGCTGTGCGAATGGCGTTTCAACCCCGAGCGGTTCCCCGACCCGAAGGCCTTCATCCAGCGTCTCAAAAACAACGGTTTCAAGGTGTCGCTGTGGCAGCTTCCCTATGTGGCACAGGGTGCCGAGCAGCTGGAAGAGGCCAAAGCTAACAGGTATATCAGTCAAGCCAGCCCCCTCCAAACCTCCCCCTGTAGGGGAGGCTTACAGAAACGCAACTATAATGATTACCGATTGGCTTATCCTGACAGATATGACCTTCTGAAATTGTTCTCAAAGAATAACAAGAAAGAGCCCACGGAGGCAGAGAATATACTATGGCAAGTACTGAGAGGAAAGGGTCTGGGGCAAAAATTCAGAAGACAGCACATCATTGGCGACTATATCGCTGACTTTGTTTGTCCTTCTTGCTCATTGGTCATAGAGGTTGATGGCGGTTACCACCAAGATGCCAAACAACAAGAAATAGACGCGATAAGGACTGAGTATTTAGAATACGTCGGCTTTTCTGTATTAAGATTCACCAACGAAGAAATACTTCAAGACTTGGATTCCGTAAAAGCTCGTATCATCACCGCTCTCTCTACCCCCTCTACAGGAGGGGGACAGGGGGAGGCTTCCTCCAACTTCTCGGCCCTCGACTACGCCGGCACCATCGACTTCACCTACCCTGCCGCCACCGACTGGTATAAGAACCGGCTGCTGCGCCCCCTGCTCGACATGGGTGTCAAGTGCATCAAGACCGACTTCGGCGAGAACATCCACATGGACCACCAATATCATGGCATGGCTCCAGAACGGCTGAACAACATCTACGCCCTGCTCTACCAGCGGGCCGCCTACGAGATAACTAAGGAGGTGACTGGCGACGGCATCGTATGGGCACGTTCGGCCTGGGCAGGCTGCCAGCGCTACCCCCTCCACTGGGGCGGCGATAGCGAGTCGTCGTGGGCGGGCATGGCGGGAAGCCTGAAGGGCGGACTGCACTTTGGACTATCGGGCTTCGCCTTCTGGAGCCACGACGTGCCGGGCTTCCACTCCACACCCGACTTCATGAACTCGCCCTTAGACGAGCAGGTCTATGTGCGCTGGACGCAGTTTGGCGTGTTCTCCTCCCACATGCGCTACCACGGCACTTGCAAGCGCGAACCGTGGCACTATCCCGCTATCGCCCCCATTGTCAAGCGGTGGTGGCAGCTGCGCTACCGGCTCTTGCCTTATATTACAGAACAAGCTGAACGCTCGTGCCATTCGGGATGGCCCATGCTCCGCGCCCTGCTGATGCAGCACCCCCATGACCGACAGGTATGGCACATCGACGACGAATACTACTTCGGCTCCGAGTTCCTGGTCTGCCCCGTGATGAATGGCAACAACCGGCGCGACATCTACCTGCCCCCGGCCAGCCTCCCCCCGACCCCCTCCTGTAGAGGGGGAGAATCGACCGCGCAAAAAGCCTCCCCTACAGGGGGAGGTTTGGAGGGGGCTGGAGCTTTGGAGGGGGCTGATTGGGTCAACTTCTTCACGGGCGAGCGACTGGAGGGAGGACGCTGGTACTATGATGTGAAGGTGCCGCTCGACCACATGCCGGTATTCGTGCGCCCGGGCAGCCTCATCAGGCTCTATCCCAACGAGGTGGATTCTACCGACGACATGGACATGAGCAAAGCAATCACCATCGAAATCACTAAAGACTACAATGGCCTGAGCCTATAGCAAGCAACGGTCTGAGCATACAAACAGTAAATCGTAAATCAGTAAATCGAAAATAAATATCATGGGTCACTACATGCAGTCGCTCGACTGGATCATTCTGGGCATCTATTTTGTCGTACTTATCACCATCGGCCTGTGGGCCAGTACCAAACGCAAAAAGGAGGGTTCACTCTTTTTGGCCGAGCACTCGCTGCGCTGGCACCATATCGGATTCTCGATGTGGGGCACCAACGTCGGACCGTCGATGCTCATTGCATCGGCATCGGCAGGTTTTACGACGGGCATCGTCTCGGGCAACTATGCTTGGTATGCCTTCGTGTTCATCGCCCTGCTGGCCTTCGTCTTTGCGCCACGCTATCTCGGAGCCAACATCTCGACGCTGCCCGAGTTCATGGGTCTGCGCTTCGGACAGAGCACGCGCAACATCCTGGCGTGGTACACCATCGTGACGGTCATCATCTCGTGGCTAGCCCTGACGCTCTTTGCCGGCGGCGTACTCATCCGGCAGGTATTCGACATACCCATGTGGATGTCGGCACTCATCCTCGTACTCATATCAGCCTTCTTCACCATGCTGGGCGGACTGAAGGCGGTGGCCTATACCAACGTCTATCAGATGATACTGCTCATCGTCGTATCGCTCGTACTGGTGGTGGTGGGTCTCGACCGGGTGGGCGGCATCTCGGCACTGGTAGAAAAAGTACCTGCCGACTACTGGGTGATGTTCAAGCCCAATACGGACGAGGCCTTCCCCTGGCTGCCCATCCTATTGGGCTACCCGGTGATGGGGGTATGGTTCTGGTGTACCGACCAGAGCATGGTACAGCCTGTGCTGGCCGCTAAGAACCTGCACGAGGGACAGCTGGGCACCAATTTTACGGGGTGGCTGAAGATACTCGACGTGGTGCTCTACATCGTACCGGGCATCATCTGCTTCGCCCTCTTCGGCGACACACTGAAGAATCCTGACGAAGCTTATCTGACGATGGTCGAAAACCTCTTCCCCGTCGGTATGGTGGGTCTGGTATTTGCCGTGCTCACAGCTTGCCTGGTCAGCACCATCGGCTCAGCGCTCAACGCGCTATCAACGGTATTCACGATGGATGTCTATGTGAAGAACTTCAAACCCGGTGCCCCGCAATGGGAAATCAACCTCGTAGGGCGCATCGTGGTGGTGGTGGGTGCCGTGCTGGCCATCGCCATGACGGTGGCCATCGACGCTATCAAGGGTCTCAACCTGTTCAATGTGTTCCAGTCGGTGCTGGGATTCATCGCTCCGCCCATGGCCTCGGTATTCCTCATGGGCATCTTCTGGAAGCGTTGCACACGGCGTGCCGCCAACTTCTCGCTGACCGTCGGCACCGTGTTCTGTCTTGCCGTGGGTGTTCTCTATCTGTGGCCGCCCCAGTGGCTCACCGAATGGCTCGCCGCCACGGGCATCGCCCTGCCCCATTTCATGATGCTGTCGTTCTATCTGTTCGTTATCCTCATGGTCTCGATGACCGTCATCTCGCTGACCGACCGTGACAAGACGCGCTACCAGATTCCGGAGCCCATCCACGAGGGGTGGTCGCGTTTGGCCGTCGTGCTATGGGTGGCCCTGGCTATCGTCATGGTAGGTCTCTATTGCTTCTTTAATTAAAAAACAAGGATGAAAGAAATAATGTGTAATGAAAGACTAATATTGAAATATATGAATATGAAAAGATTCCTCATTTCCTGCACTGTGTGCTGTGGTTTTGCCACAGCCTCCCCGGCCCAAGGTCTCACCGACATGACCCACAGCCGCGAGGCCGTCATGCACAACCTGCCCCTCGGTGCCACCCACTGGACGGGCGGATTCTGGGGCGACCGTTTCAACGTACTCTCCACCACCGGCATCTGGTCGATGTGGGACACATGGAATACGCCCTACGAGACCATCGATGCCCTCGGCCTGCACGGCTCGCACGGTTTTGCCAATTTCCAGGTGGCGGCGGGCACCGTCAAGGGCAAGCACCACGGTCCTCCCTTCCACGATGGCGACATGTACAAATGGCTGGAGGCCTGCGCTGCCGCATACGCCGTGACCAAAGACCCGAAGCTCGACCAGTTGATGGACCAATTCATCGAGCAAGTGGCTCTCGCCCAGCGTGCCGACGGCTACATCCACACGCCGGTGAATATTGAAGAGCGGAACAGCCTCCCCCCGACCAGCCTCCCCCCGACCCCCTCCTGTAGAGGGGGAGAATCGACCGCGCAAAAAGCCTCCCCTACAGGGGGAGGTTTGGAGGGGGCTGGAGCTTCGGCGGCTGGTCAAAAAGCCTCCCCTACAGGGGGAGGTTTGGAGGGGGCTGGAGGTTCGGCGGGGGCTAGGGCCGGAGCTTCGGAGAATGCCGCCGGCATCGAGATTGGCAAGGACCAGAAGCATGCCTTTGCCTCGCGCCTGAACTTCGAGACCTACAACCTTGGCCACCTCATGACGGCGGGCATCATCCATAAGCGGGCTACGGGCAAGACGATGCTCTTCGACTGCGGGCGCAAGGCGGCCGACTTCCTCTACAACTTCCTGACCAACGACGCTGCCGAACTGTCGCGCAACGCCATCTGCCCCAGCCACTACATGGGTGCTGCCGAGATGTACCGCGAGACGGGCGACAAGAAGTACCTCACCCTGGCCGAGGGCCTCATCAGCATCCGCGACTCGGTGAAGAACGGCGAGGACCACAACCAGGACCGCATCCCCTTCCGCCAGCAGTATGAGGCCATGGGCCATGCCGTGCGCGCCAACTACCTCTATGCCGGCGTGGCCGACCTCTATGCCGAGACTGGCGAGGCACAGTTGAAGAAGAACCTGGAGGCCATCTGGGACGACATCGTAAACCATAAGATATACATCATGGGTGGCTGTGGAGCCCTCTACGACGGTGTGTCGCCTGACGGCACCACCTACAACCAGCCCTCCATCCAGCAGATACACCAGGCCTACGGACGCCAGTTCCAGCTGCCGCAGGAGTATGCCCACAACGAGATATGCGCCCAGATTGGCATGCTGCTCTACTCGTGGCGTATGTTCCAGACCGACATGCACCCGAAGTATATCGACAACATCGAGAACGAGCTATACAATGGCATCCTCAGCGGAGTGTCGCTCGACGGCAAGGACTACTTCTACACCGAGGCCCTGCGCCGCACCAAGGAGTACCCCTACGTGCTGCGATGGCCCAAGCACCGCCAGCGCTACATCACCTGCTTCTGCTGTCCGCCCAACACGCTGCGCACGCTCCTGGAGGCGCAGGAGTATGCCTACAGCATCAAGGGCGATACGCTGTGGGTGAACCTCTACGGACAGAACACGCTGAAGACCGACGACCTGGAGGTGGAGCAGCAGACCGACTACCCATGGGACGGCCACATCACGCTGACCATCAAGAAGGCCAAGCACCTGGCCAGCATCCGCATGCACATCCCCGGATGGAGCACCGGCATGGAGCTGCGCCTCAACGGCAAGCCCATCGCCGCCGAGGCCCTGCGCGAGCCGCGTAAATGGAAGAAGGGCGACCGTATAGAGCTTATCCTGCCCATGCGCCCGCGCCTCATCGAGGCCAACCCGCTGGTCGAGGAGGCCAAGAACCACATCGCCATCATGCGCGGCCCCATCGTCTATTGCTTAGAGGGCCAGGATATTTCCGCCGCTACTGTGGGCAGCGGTTCTGCCGCTGCCACCGCCTCCCCCGCCCCCCGCATCAACGACATCGCCATCCCCGCCGACGTGCGCTTCACCGAGACCAAGGTCACCATCTGTGGCCACGAGATGGTAGCCCTCGAAGCCGACGTACCCATTGTCAACGAGGACTTCTGGCGCAGCGACGAGCTCTACCGCGAGCTGCGCCCCGTCACGAACCGCAAGGCGCACATCCGCCTCATCCCTTACTACGCCTGGGACAACCGGGGCATTCAAGACATGTCGCTCTGGCTGCCCTTGAAGCGGTAACGCCAGAAGGGCGTCTCTCCACGGCGCAAAGAGAGCCTCCCCCCAAGAGGGATACACGAAGAGAGCCTTCCACCTGCGGGAAGGCTCTCTTCGTGTAACATGCCTCTTTCTACTTATTGCGCCATATAGTAGATGGCCTCGATGTCGGCACGGTAGAGCTTCTTCAGCCCGCCGATGACGCGACGGTCGTCCTGACAGCACTTGCGGGCCATCTCCTTGATCTCGTCGTCAGTCACCTCGCGGCCTATCAGCTCGTGGATGTTCGTCGGCATGCCGATGGCACGATAGAAGCACTCCATGGCCTCGATGCCCTTCAGGGCCGTAGCCTCGGGGTTGCTGAAGTCGTTGGGCACGTCCATCACGTTGACGGCGAAGCGCACAAAGCGGCTCAGGTTCTCGTGCATGCAATAGCGGGCCCACGACGGCCATACGGCAGCCAGACCGGCACCGTGCGTCACGTCGAACATGGCACTCAGCTCGTGTTCTATCTGGTGCGTAGCCCAGTCTTCCTGCACACCCATACCCAACAGACCCCAGTGGGCCACCGAACCGCTCCACATGATCTGCGCACGCTGGCGGTAGTCTTCAGGGTTCTTCAGCACGTCGAAGACGGCATTCTTGACGGTGCGCAGCGTAGCCTCGGCCAGTGCGGTGGTCAGCTCCATGTCGTCGTCCTTGGTGAAGTAGCGCTCGAAGATGTGCATCATCATGTCCGTCACACCGGCGGCCGTCTGGTAGGGCGGCAACGTGAAGGTACGCTCTGGGTTCATGATGGCAAACTTGGGGCGCAGGGCCGGACCGCCAAAGCCCAGCTTGATGTCGCCGTCCTCGTTGGTAATCACCGTGTTGGCACTCGTCTCGCTGCCTGCAGCGGGGATGGTGAGCACAGAGGCTACGGGCAGTGCCTTCGTCAGCTGAGCCTTGCCGATGTAGTAGTCCCACACCTCCACGTCGGGCACGGCGACGCCCATGGCGATAGCCTTGCTGCTGTCGATGACACTGCCGCCACCGATGGCCAGAATGAAATCGACACCCTCCTGCTGGCACAGGCGAATGCCCTCATGCACCAGCGACAGCCGGGGGTTGGGCACCACACCGCCCAGCGTGACGTAGCTCACACCGCCGTCCTTCAGCAGACCGCAAATCTTGTCTAACAAGCCCGAGCGCTGCGCACTCTTGCCGCCATAGTGTACCAGCACCTTCGTGCCACCGTATTTCTTCACCAGTTGGGCAACCTGCTCTTCTGACTCCTTGCCGAACACCACTTCTGTCGGCGCATAGTAATTAAAGTCTCTCATTGTTTTCTTAATGCATTAAAAATGTTAGTGATATTCCCTTTTGACGAATACCACTAACAAAGGTTTAATGCCGGGAGCATAGAAAGACGGAAAATAAGCTACGCTTTACCTGTTGGCTATCGTTTCTTTGTCCTGGGCTTCGCGAAGTGGGTGGTACGCAGCAGTGTTTCGGCCTTTTCTATCATCTCCGCCAGTTGCGGCGTAGGCTTTTCTTCCCTGCGAGCCAGGGCGAGGAACTTCTCAAAGTATTTCTTAGCCTCCTCACCGTCTGGCAAGAAGTAATAGTAGGCACTGGCTATATTATAATAGGTGGCAATAGAGGAAGGGTTATATGCCAAATGCTCTTTCCATGACGCTACGGCCTCTGCGTAGTGTTCGGTCAGGTAGTAGCCCTCGCCTTGCGACAGCGTGATGGCGCGCATGGCAACGGTGTCGGGCTTCATCAGCTCCTGAGCCATGCGGAGATACTCCAGTCCTTCGCCGAAGCGCTTGGTATCGATACTGACCACGCCGAGGCGCCAGGCACAGTTGGCATGTTGCATACCGCTGGTGAAGAAGGCTGTCTTCAGACACTGGTAGGCCTGCTCCAGCGAGTCTATCTTGCTATAGCACATACCTGCGGAATAGAGGGTGCTGAAAACGGAGTCGCCCTGCTGTAACAACCGCTCATACATTTCTGCTGCCGCCGTATAGTCGCCGTTCAGCAGCCAGGCTTCAGCCTCGGCGCGGTTGACGAGGATATTGGTTGAGTCCTTCAATGTGTATTTCAATGCACAGACGATGCCCTTCTGCGGCTGATTGCTCCTGGCGTATGCCAGCGTGAGACCGGCCACCACTTCGCCGTCCATCGGGTAATGCTCCAAAAGCCGGGCAGCCCAATACATGTAGGAGTCCGTGTCGCCCTGCTGCCTGTAGCTGTTGGCCAACTGTCGGAAGGCATCGTGCGTCAAGCTGTCCTCGGGCATGTTCTTCAGCAGTTCCGTGGTCTCCCGGTAGTTGGCACGCTTATACTGACAATCGGCCAACTTCAGCCGAATCTGACGGGGAACACGGTCTGCTGGCACGTAAGGCTTCGACATGCTGAAATCCGCATCCATCGAGAAGCGGGTGATGCCTTGTGCCTGTGCCTGATTGTAGGCCTGCTGATAGTATTTCAACGCCTCATAGGTATTGTACCGCTGCATCATGCTGTCACCCCGCTGCACCAGCAGAGCCAGCGAGTCAAGAGCCTCGCCCCTTGCGGCGGAAACCGCAAAGAGGGCGAGGATGAACATAGTTGTTATCTTGTTCATGATTAACGAGAGAGTGTGTGCGTTCTATTCCTTTTGCTTCATCTTGATAATGATGCGGTCCTTCGGCTGTCCGTCCTTGGCCTTCTCGACCTGCATGCTCTCGATGTCGGCAGGATTGATGCCATTGATTACACTGGCATCCACCACCTTGTCGTCTATTACCACCTCTACAGGCTTGCCTTTGTGCTCCGGACCTATCTTGACAGACGCTGTGGCGGGCTTGGTGCCACCCTGCAGACGGAAGGTGACGGGTACGGTATATTTCACACGCACGGCCTCACCGTTCTGCCTGCCCGGCAACCAGTTGGGCATGGCATTTATCACGCGTAGGGCTTCGGCATCCAGCTCGGGCGATACCGACTTCACGATGCGAGCCTCCGCGATGCTGCCGTCCTTCTCTACGACAAAGGTGACGATGACACGCCCCTGCACACCGGCCTTTTCTGCCGCCACGGGATAACGGATGTTCTTAGCCAGGAATGCCATCATTTCTGCCGGTCCGCCGGGGAACTGGGGCATCTGCTCTACCACGTCGAACGGTTTCCCTGTGGTGCCGCTACCATCCTTGTGCAGGGTAAAAACATACTTCTGCTGTGGGGCACTGGCCACGATAGACTCGCTGGCATAGCCCACGTAGGCAGCAACAACGGCACTTCCTTGCTTCACATCCATCGAGAACTCACCATTCATGTCGGTGACGGTACCTTTAACAGAGCCAGGCACCGTAATAACGGCACCCACGATGGGCTCGCCATCCTGGTCTTTCACCACGCCACGCATCTTGAAGGTTGCGGCTTCCTGCTGTGCAGCAGGAACTTCCTGCGCTATCACTACAACCTCATTCACGCCGTTGGCGCTGAACTTGGCATTCGTCTTTCCTTTCTTAATGATTTGCTTCTTCTGCGGCTCGTCATACACCACATCGGTCACGGTGCGGGCGTTCAGGGCGAGGGCGGTGCCTACGATAGGCAGCAGGGCGAGCAGCTTCACAAGATGGCTGCGCTTGGTTTCTTTATGTATCATCATACGAATACGGTTTTTGAGGGTACTGTGGGAGATACCGTTCGCAATGGAGTACCCGCCAATGCTCGCGGCTTTCGTGATTAACAGGTATTGATATTGACGCGCATTAAACCCCTGTGAGAGTACTGCACCGTCGGCCTCGTATTCGTGGATGGCGCGCAGGTCCTGGCGCAGCATCCACATGGCGGGGTTGAACCACTGGAGGGCGGTGAGGGTATCAACGAGGAGCAGGTCCCAACTGTGTCTGAGCCTGATGTGTCCCCGTTCGTGGGCGAGGATGGCGGCATCATGGGCCTCATAGTCCTCGCGGTTCATCACGATATAGTGCATCCAGCTGAAGGGCGACACGGGCCGGTCTGTCACGCAGACAATAGTGCCATCGTCCTCGGGATGCTGTTCGCTCTGTCGTATCAAACGAATGACTCTGACCAGCGATGCGAGGGTATGGCCAAGCGTGGCCACCACACCTATTATAAATAAGGTGGGCAGCGCATAGTGCCACCAAGGCTCCTGCACCTCTTCGACGAGGGCCACCCCTACCTCACCGATAGTAATCTCTGGGCGAGGGGCCACCACCGTCTCGTGTATCGTGATGACGCACAGCGGCAACAGGAACGACAGTACGGCAGTGGCGAGCAGCACCACACGGTTCACACGGTGGAACGTCTCCTTGGCGAGCAGCAGGCGATAGCAGATATAAAACGCCAGTATCAGCACAGCCACCTTGGCATCGTAGGTCAGAAAGTCAAGCATTTTCTATTTCCTTTATCAGTTCTTTCAGTTCTTCCACACTGATTTTCTCTTCTTTGACAAACGAAGAGACGGCCGAGAGATAGGAGTCGTTGAAATAGTTCTTGATGACGCCGGCTATCGATGAGCGTCCGTACTCTTTCTCCGTCACCAACGGATAGTATTGGAAGCTGTTGCCAAACTGCCGGTGCCCCAAGAAGCCGTTCCGCTCCAGGATGCGTACCATCGTCGAGAGGGTGTTGAAGTGCGGGCGGGGTTCGGCATACTGCTCCTGTAGCTCGCGCACAAACATCGGTCCGTGCTGCCAGTACAGATCCATGATCTCCTTTTCTTTATTCGTCAGCTTTTTCATTGTTTCTGGTTTTAAGCGTGTAGTCAAATATGCGTCGTTATCAATATCTGAGTGCAAAGTAACTAAAACTTTTCGTTATTTACAACTAAAACGTTTAGTTATTAACATATTTTAGTTAGTTTATTTAGTTGTTAACACTTATTCGTTCAACGATGACATTTCCTTGCGCTAATCGTCTTTATGATATATGAAAAGTATTCTATTGATATTTACCCTCATGAGCAGCCTGCAAGCTATGGCTGCCGATATAAGCATTACCCCTGATTCATCATTACAAGATGCTGTGCGAAAGGCTCGCGAGATGCGCCGTCTGGGCAAGGCCAACGACGTAACACTGCATCTGAGTGCAGGCACCTATTATCTGTACGACCCCTTGCGGTTGCGCCCTGAGGACAGTGGACTCCGCATCGAGGGCGACGGTGCCGTCATCACTGGCGGCATGCCCATCACAGGCTGGAAACGGCAAGGCAAATGGCTGGTGGCCAGTGTGCCCGACTTCAACGGCAGACCCGTGGACTTCCGTCAGCTGTACATCAATGGCGAGAAGGCGGTCAGGGCTCGCGACGTCAGCGACTTCGAGCAGATGCACCGCATCATGACGTATGACAAGAAGAACCACATTCTGTGGATACCCAAAGCAGCAGCCACTCCCCTGCTCCGAGGTGGGGTCAAGGGCGGAGGCGAATATGCCGAACTGGTGTTGCACGAGATGTGGTGCTCCACCAACCTGCGCATCAAGAGCATGACGGTGCAGGGCGATTCTGTTGCCGTGCGTTTCCACAACCCGGAGGCCAAGCTACAGTTCGAACACCCGTGGCCCTCACCCATGACGCCTGACACCAAGCACCCCTCGCCCTTCTATCTTACCAATGCCCTGGAACTATTGGACCAGCCGGGCGAGTGGTATCACGACATCCGCGAGCATAAGGTCTATTACATGCCACTCAAGGGTGAGACCATTCGCGAGGCTATCGTTCCTGTGCTGCCCACATTGGTGGAATTCATCGGTACACCCGAGCGGCCTGTAAGGAACATCACCATCAAGGGCGTCGCCTTCCACCACACCACCTGGATGCGCCCGTCGGAGCAAGGCCACGTGCCCCTGCAGGCAGGCATGTTCCTGACGGAGGCCTACAAGCTGCGCCCACAGATAGACCGTCCCAACAACCACAAGCTCGACAATCAGGGATGGCTCGGCCGCGCCGATGCTGCCGTGGAGCTGCGGTGGACGGAAGGCTGCCATTTTGAGAGTTGTCGCTTCGAGCACTTAGGCGGTTCAGGACTGGACTATGTCGTGGGCTGCAAGGGCGGTACGACGACGCGCTGCACCTTCACCGACATTGCCATGAACGGCTACGTCTGCGGCTCGTTCTCGCCCGAGGGGCTGGAGACCCACCTGCCCTACCAGCCCACCGACTTCCGTGAGGTTTGTACCCAGCAGGAAGTCGCCAACTGCCATTTCTACAATGTCACCAACGAAGACTGGGGCTGTGTGGCCATCTGTGCGGGATACGTCAGCGGCATCAATATCGAGCACAACACCATCCACGATGTCTCCTATACCGGCATCTCGCTCGGATGGGGATGGAACCGCGACCTGGTGTGCATGAAGGATAATAAGGTACACGCGAACCTCATCTACAACTACGCCCAGCACATGTACGACTGTGCCGGCATCTATACCCTCGGCAACCAGCCGGGCACCGTTATCTCCGAGAATGTGGTGCGCGACATCGCCAAGCCGTCCTACGTCCACGACCCCAACCACTGGTTCTATCTCTACACCGACGAGGGAAGCAGCAACATCACCCTGCGCGACAACTGGACCCCCGAAGAAAAATTCCTCAAGAATGCCAACGGACCCGGCAACACGTGGGAGAACAACGGACCACAGGTGAGCGAAGCAATAAGACAATCAGCAGGCTATCAACAATGAACACTACTAAACATACTACTCCCCTCGCCCATCGGAGAGGGGAAGGGGGTGAGGCCCCCACCTGGATATGGTATCCGGGCGACTTTGAGATATGGCTCGGCAACATCTTCAACAACCGGCGTACGGAGCGCGGTGCCATGTTTCCACCTTTCTGGAAACAAGACTCGCACTACGTGACGGTGGAGTTCTCAAAGGCCTTCACATTAGACCAGCCCGAGACCATCACCATTGTCTGCGAAGGGCAATACAATTTCGCCATCGACGGCAAGCTGCAGTTTCCTTCCGACACCTACACCATCCCCGCCGGAGAGCACAAGCTCAACCTGAAGGTATGGAACCAGGCCACGCCGCCCGCCCTCTACATCGACGGCGACACCATCCACACCGACTCCACCTGGCTGGCCACCTACGAAGACAAGCTCTGGATCGACGAGAACGGCGTGGCCCACGGCTCGGGCATCTACGTGCCGGCCGCCTCGTGGCATTTCGACAGCCCCGACACGCCGCCCTCTCAGTTCCGCCTGGCCCGCCGCGAGTTCCGTCCTTTAAGCTGCGATTCCATCGCAGCAAACGCCACCCTCTACGACTTCGGGCGCGAGACCTTCGGCTATCTCAAGGCAACCAACCTGCGAGGCACGCTCCGCATCTATTACGGCGAAAGCCGTGAGGAAGCCCTCGACCGCGACCACTGCGAGACGCTCGACGTCATGCGCGATGGCGACAGGCTGGGCAGCAAGGCGTTCCGCTACGTCTATATCGAAAAGGAGCAGGGGGCCACCTACGACGACGTGCTGATGGACTACGAATATGCCCCTTACGACCCGCTGCACAGCGGCACGTTCCGTTGCTCCGACCCGCTGCTCAACCGCATCTGGCAGGTTTCGGCCTACACCCTGGAGCTCACCACCCGCGAGTTCTTCATGGACGGCATCAAGCGCGACCGCTGGACGTGGTCGGGCGACGCCATCCAGTCGTACCTCATGAACTACTACCTGCATTTCGACACGGAGTGTGTGAAACGCACCATCCGCCAGCTGCGCGGCAAAGACCCCGTGACGGCCCATGTCAACACCATCATGGACTATACGTTCTACTGGTTCAACAGCATCCTCGACTACTATCAATATACCGCCGACCTCGACTTCATTCGCGAGATGTGGCCCCGCATGGTGTCGCTCATGGACTATGTGCTCCAGCGCACCAATGCCGACGGCATGGCCGAGGGGCAGCCCGACGACTGGCTCTTCATCGACTGGGTAGATTTCCCCATGCACAAGCGCGGCACGCTATGCTTCGAGCAAATCCTGCTCATGAAGGCCCTCGAAACCATGGCCGCCTGCGCCCGCCTGCTAACGCCCCCTGCCCCTTCCGCCCCCACTGTGGGTTGCGGTTTTGCCGCAACCGCCCCCCTCGACTACGCCGCCCTGGCCGCCTCCCTCCGCGCCAAAATAAGGGCCACCTTCTGGAGCCAGGAACACCGCGCCTACCTCCACGCCCTGGAGGACGGGCTGCTGAACCCCCAAATCACCAAGTTCCCCAACATGTTCGCCATCCTCTACGGCCTCAGCGACGAAACGGAACAGCGCGACATCATGCGGCATGTCATGCTCAACCCAGCCATCGACCCCATCACCACGCCCTATATGCGCTTCTACGAGCTGGAGGCCCTCTGTATGGCAGGCCTTCAGAACCAGGTGTTGCAAGAGATACGCTCCTACTGGGGCGGCATGCTCGACGAAGGAGCCACCTCGTTCTGGGAGAAATACGTGCCCACCGAGACAGGCCGCCAGCACCTCGCCATGTATGGGCGCCCATACGGCAAGTCGCTATGCCATGCCTGGGGGGCCTCGCCGCTCTACCTGATAGGCAAATACTTCCTCGGCGTACAGCCCACGAAGCCCGGATACAAAGAATTCGAGGTACGCCCTGTCTTGGGCGACCTCGAATGGATGGAGGGTTCCGTGCCGACACCCCGCGGCATCATCCATGTATCGATGAACCGCCACGAAGTGAGGGTCAGCAGCACGGCTGACGAGGGGTGGCTTATCCTCGGCGACCGCCGTGTCCGCGTCCGCCCCGGCGAGGATGGTGTTTCTTCCATTGCTTGTACTGCTGGGCGGTAAGAATGGTCTGCAGCTTCTGGTCGTACTCCTTGCGCTTCTCCCAACGGGCCTTCATCTCGGCCTTCTGGGCATCGGTCAACTCAGGACGCTCAGGGCGCTCGCCCTTGTCGGCTTTCTTGTCCTTCTTGTCTTTCAGCTCCTTCTTGTCCTTCTGGTCTTTCTGGTCGCCGTCGGGTCTGCCTTCCGGATGGTGTCTGCGAGGCCCCATGCCCGGTCCGCGCAGCACGTCCTGATACTCTTTGTTCAGGGCCAGCACCTTGGCTTTCTGGTCGGCTGTCAGGTTCAGGTCCTTGGCCATACGCTCCACCATCTCTTCCGGCGTGGGCTGCTGAGGGGCGTTACCGTTTTTCTTCTCACTGTCTTGTGCCACTGCTACTGTCATCGACAGGAGGGCTACCATTGCTAACACAATCTTTTTCATTGCTCTTCAGATTTAAAAAATTAATAATGTTGGTTATACTTTATTTTCTCGTCTTTGTTGTCTGTTTTTTACGGGTTATACTTTTCTTCTCATCAACGATGTCTGCCTGATGTTTTTTTCTCTCATCAACGACGTCTATTTGATGCTGCAAAGGTACGAAAAGTTTAATCAGCCCACCAACTCTTTCAGCGAACGCCCCGTTTCTTAGAGCGAAACAGCGCTTTCCTTCTGCCAACATATTTGCTCATAGCCAGCTATTGTACAGTCTTTTTACCGCACATTTCAAAATCTATTTTTCCTTTCACCAACACACTATCTATTTGATACACAAGATATTATGGTGAAGGCAGTCAAACACAGCTCATACTGGGATGAAACTCGATGCAACTCTTCTTCTTTCCGTTGAGAGCCATGGTGAGAATCTGCTGCCTCTCATCTGCTGTACCTGCCCAACCGCAGAAAATATGTTGCCGACGTAGGTCGGCAGTATTGCCGACCTACGTCGGCAATACTGCTGACGAACGTCGGCAATTAATCGGAAGGCTGCTAAATGGAATAGGAAGCTAACATACATCCATTTTGCACAGAGACTTATCTTATGTTAGAGCCAGTTCCCCCTGCCTTTGCACGAGAGACGAGCCTCTCTCACGTCCCTTCACCGTAACCAGCTCATTATCAATCAAAAAGGACATCGGTGAAAGGAGATTACGCTCCTCCTTTTTTGCTGATATATCGCTGCCAGAATCAGCTTCTTCCTCTTTTTGAAAATTTTTTTTTAGTTTCAAGGCTTGTCATTTCGATGAAAAGTGGTACCTTTGCACACGGGAAACCATCTTTGCAAATAAACATCCATGGCCGCAAAGGCCTTTTTTCAAATGACAGAAAACAAATCATTATGTATAGCTTAAAGTATCAAGTAACAACAAGCACCTGCGACAGTGAAGGGAGACTGAAACTCTATTCTGCCCTCCAGATGATGCAGGACTGCTCCGAAATGTGGATTGACAGCGAGCCGGGCGTGAAGCAGTATTTCGCCGAACAGAACATGGCGCAGCTGTTGGCCACACGCCAGGTGGAAATCATCCGCACGCCCGAATACAAAGAGGAGCTGACGGTGACGAGTACCGTCTATGGCATGAAGCCCATGTTCGGTTTCCGCAACACCTTCATCTACGATGCCGAGGGCAAGCCGTGCTACAAAACATGGAGCATGGGGGCCTTTGTCGATAAGGCCGCCGGCAAGCTGAAGCGCGTGGATGAGGCCACGATAGCATCGATGACGCTGGAACCACAGCTGGAGATGAACTACAAAGACCGTCGCATCATTTTGCCCAAGCAGGGCGGAGAGGTCATGCAGCCCGTCAAGGTGCTTCGTGCCGACATCGACTACAACCGCCACATGAACAACGCCAACTATGTCCGTGTGGCCATGGAACTGCTGCCCGAGCATTTCCGTGTGGCAGGCCTGAGGGTAGAATACCGTGTGGCGGCGAAATTAGGCGACACGCTGGTGCCGACGGTCTATCAGATAGAAGGCGGCATCATCGTGGCACTTTCCATTGGCAGTGACGTGAGTGCCATCATAGAATTCACGGAATAGACAGACTGCCTTTTCTCGGGAAAAAGCCACTTAGTCTCGTTTCAGCAGCATGAGTGTGGCCGGTTTGTTCTCTACGATATTCATCGTCATGCCGATGTCCCCTCCTATGATTGTCGGGTCGCATACCGTGAAATGTCGCCCGTCGCCTGCGATATAATAGTCGCCCTTTACCGGTTCTGTGAATGCAACGGCTGTCGCCAGATGACCGGGGTAATGCACCAAGGCTACGTCAAGCCCAACCAGTTCGCGCACAAGGTGAGAAAACAGGATAGCTCTGTCCTCGCAGTCGCACCAGGGGTAGAACAATGTCTCCTCGCCAAAAAAGGGCCTGTCGTCGCCCCATACACTCTCGTCGTAGGCATACTGGAAATACTCTGGCTGCGAATTGGTCATTTGGTCGTCAATACATCCTTGTGTCCACCACAGCAGCTGTCGCACAGACTCGACCTCTGACATTCCCTGCAGCTTTTCGCGCATGGCAGGATACAACTGGGCACGGATGCCCTCCTCCAACGGCGTTTCAGCATACATCTGCCATCTGGTCATGTAGTTGTCGCCGAAGCTTGCACTGGGATAAGTGTTGTAGAAGTCGATATAATTCTTGTTTGACGTGACGGTGAATGCAAAATCCGGATTCTTCCTGGAGCGTATCGTCCTGACGGGCGCCTTACTTAGCACAAAGGCCTGCTCTGCCGTCAACCGTAGCGAAAGGCTGCTTTCCTTGGGCCATTTGGCGTTGCAAACATAGATGGTTGTCGGCAGTCTCCTGCCGTCCAGCAGGTAATAGCGCAGACTAAGGTCGGGATAATCGGCAAAGGTAAAATCCTTTCCGTAAATGTTATAGGCACATGCGGCCAGCATCATCAGCCGCGAATCGTCGTGTACCAGGCGCATCTTGTATCCCGACTGAGAATAGAGATACGACAACACCAGAGCGGCCTCGTTCGTGTTCTCGCCATAGAAGCTGTCTGTTATCTTCTGTAGCATCAGGAAATAAGCCCAGTCTGACAGGCGATGGCGTTTCTTTTCCTGAAGACAGTCGAAGAGCATATTTGCAAACTGCGGCATCTCAAACACCTTCATGGCGCCTGCCACATCTTGGGGCTGCAGTCCGCGAAGCTGCACCCTGCAATTCTCGCCGATGCGTATCTTGCAGCTCAGCCCAAACAAGTTGTACGCCATATAGTCGTTAGGGCGTTGGACCTGCGGCGGCACTTCCGATATTTCGAACAAAGGCTTAGCCTCGGGTGGTGTCGGTCCTGACGGCAGCTGCTTGCCTATGCTCAGCGCATCGCCATTTCCTTCTACCGGCTTCACCTTAGCCTTGCGCGGCTCTTTCTTGCCTTTCTTCCTGAACAGCTTTTTCACGTAGTCCCATACCGACTCGGTTTCAGCACCGTTCCCGTCGATCAGCACAGGGAGCACCTGCTCCTCTTCGGGTTCCTGCATGGCAGGCTCTCCTTTGAATTCCGACCAGGCAAGACTTACGGCATTAGCATAATTCCTCAATGCTGCCATCCGTTCTTTGTTAAACGCTTTCCACCGTTCTATCCGGATGCTGTCGAATGCTGCACGCTGCTGGTTCTGTGCCTGCACTTGCAAGCTCAGAGCCAGCAATAGGCTAAAGAAGATGACCGTTTGCTTCATACTTTTACAGTTGGTTGGTTATCACGTCTTGTGCTACGTTCATCAGCGCATCGCTCTCTTTCTCCAGCTCCTTCTGCATGCTTTTCTTCATCCGCGCCATGATGTCCTTTTTGTCGAAAGCCAGGCGCACCTGTACTTCAAAGTTTCCGTTCGGCAACCGTCGGTAAACAGCAAGCATCGGTATTCCGTTTGTCATGGTCTGGTCCACAATAGCATCCACTTTCTGGGTGAACTTGTCGATAGTCGTTGCCTCAATGGCCGAAGTCTGCGAGTTGCTCTGCTTGATGTTGATGGATGTCACCAGTTGTGTCTTCAACATGCTTGCCACCTCGGCCAGCGCATTGGCACGAGCGGCAGCATAGCCTACATTATACGTCCCTGAGGTCTGCATGGCCGTGTGCATGATAAAGCGTTTGGTCGTACTTCCGTCTTCGGTTGCCATGAGTTCCTCGCCATACAGCTGGCTTTTTGTCACCTGCTGTTCGATGCTTGCCTCTCCGGCCGGCACCGTCCAGCCTTCCTTTTGCAGTTCCTTGGCCTGCTTCTTGGCCGCCTTGGTAGGCTTGGCGTTCAGCACTTTCCTGTTAAATGCCTCCAGTTCCTTTTGCTGCTTAGCCAATTCCAAGGCACTCTGTCCGAACGAAACCATTGCTGCAAGCAGCATGCACGATGTTAAAATCATTTTTTTCATAATCCAATTTCTCCTTATATTTAAATGAAACATTATTAGTCGCGATAGAAGTCTCCTGCATTATAAATTTTCTTCATGTCCACCTCGTTGGGCTGCCACGTTCTCACCTTGATTTGCGGAGCCTGATGGTCGGTCATATCGACCAGCAGGAAGAGGTAGCCCTTGTCACCATACGTCGTCGAGTTGTATTCCTGTCCGATCTGCATGGTATCATGCTCACCAGGTCGGCCATGGCCTGCTCCGAAGCCTCCACCTCCGTCTGCCCGTGCCCTACGCCATAGTAGTATTCACCCGACGTGCGGATGTAGTCCCAGTTCTGGGCCGTCATGCCAAGAGGTAGCAGCAAGAGGAGCATAGCAAGTATCTGTTTCTTCATATTCGTATATGTTTTTGCAAAAATTATTTTGTTTGTAAGTTTTTTCTTTGTAACTTTGCATCGTTAAATTCAGAAAGGGAACAACTATGACCATCGTAACAACCCGTGATTTCCGTGCCAACCAGACCAAGTTTCTCGATATGGCCTTGCGTGGCGAACATGTCGTGCTGAAGTCCCGCCGCGGCAGCGTCCGCCTGACACCCGTCGAGGATGAAGCAGAGGAAGAAGAACCCAAGCGCGACGTGACAGCCGAGATTTGCCAGGCCATGAAGGACTGGAAAGAGTATTTAGAGACAGGAAAGTCGGATAAATTTGTAACATGGGAGGAAATGATGGATGAGTTACGTGATCAGTCCACACAAGACCTTTCTTGTAGAAGCCAAGCGGCTCAAGAAACGATACCACAGCTTCAATGATGACCTTGAGGACTTTAAGAAAAGTCTTCAGAAGAATCCTTTCCAAGGTGCCGAGCTCTCTCCCGGCATCCGCAAAATTCGTATGGCCATAGCCTCCAAGGGGCGAGGCAAGTCTGGCAGCGCCCGCGTCATCACGGTCAACGCTATCGTTGCCGAGCATGAAGGGCGCATCGCCCTCCTCACCATCTACGACAAGGAGGATGCCTCCACCGTCCGCCTGAATGTCATCAAGCAGATGGCACGGGAGTTGGGATTTGAGGTATAGAGAGGGCATGAGAGAAGAAGCTTTAAAAATGACCGGGGCCGTATAAACCGAAGTTGGGGTCTTTTTCCGATTGCCATGTCCTTACTTTTATTAGTGGCTTTTGTGGATTGTTGATATCAACCATTAAGAATAAGTACCCTTTGTCCCCATACGATGAAGAATAGTAATCTTGTGATATCTGTATAGCATACAGTTCACCGCCTTTTCCAAGTTTCATTACATCATTGTTGGAAAAACGGATGTTGACAAACTCATTACGAGCAAAACACCGTGCCAAATTCTTTAAATATTGGGCCTTTGTTTGTCGGTTATACTTTATTATCTTGTTGCCTACTGAACTTATTTTCGAGCGGTTCTCATTGTTTATAGTTTGACTAGCTTTATTTGCAACCGTAGCAGTAATAATGACAGCGTCATCATCAAAGACGGACTCTATATAATCCATCCTTTTCAAAGCATAAGCTGTCTTGTAATTCTCCAAGAATGTCATGATGGCGATTCGTGCTGACTCACTCCACACCCCTTTATTTAAAATGTCATCTTCCGCTGTATCGCCTAAACCAAACGCGATGTTGCATATTTTCTTGTTTCTATCAAACAGAAAGACTACATCCTCGACAAAGGATTTCCTGACTCCATTTGCAAACGAAAACGACATGTGAAGGCCACGCTCCATTACGTTACCATTGTCCTCGTAGAAACGAATGCCTGAGGAATCAAGGACTTTTGCTCTACCATATTGTATGAGCTTGGCGAACATATCCCAACCGGTATTGTCAAACAAATTCTTGACTGAAAGATAATCCTTCTGGCCGATGGCTTTTACTATCTTTTCAATAATAGCCATGTATTCTTTATTCCCTTGTACTACTTGTTTGGGAGATGCCAAGACTGCGCTTGCAGTTGAGCTGAACGACTGTTTTACAACGTCTATCGGTTTGTCATCTATTGCCACGTTTACATAAGAAGCTGCCATTGGAATGCCCTTCACCATGTTTAAGACAGATTCAACTTCTTTGTCTATCCTTGATTCGCCCAAATACTCATATTCATATTTAAGCTGTATCTGTGACCCTATAAAACCTGAGGCCAGTTCCAAGACCCCTCTTCCATCCTTTGCACTTATGATATTACTCCATGAACGGCCATCAAAGAAAGTATAGTCCAAACTGTTAACAGGTTTCCCTTTGTATGTTGTTATCAATTCGACATCATCGCCGTTTTTCTTTTTTACAACGGTTTTCAGTTCCGAGAATACATCATTCATCTGGTCAATAATCCAACGTGCCATCACATGCTTCCTACCTACTGCGTCGGTATAGACAACTTCAGAAGGAGTTTGCAATGACTGTAACAACATCAAAGCCCAATAATAGTTTCGGAGAGCATCGTCAGCCTTGCCCTTTTCCTCAGCGCAAATAGCACTTTCCACGAAATCGTTTATCTTCTGCTTCCGTAATTCGAATATCTTCGATATTTCTGCTTTCTTTATCCATCTGACAACATGAGCATCTGGCTCATTCTTCACTATTGCCATTTCTGTATTGATCAAGGTTGCCTGTGCATAGGTGTTCACTGACTGTGAGAATTGCGAGGTCTCATCAATCGTTCCATTGTGGTTCGATAGATGATTGGAAGTATTCGATTCGCTCGTTACATGTACTTTTATTTTACTAATCAGGTTTTCCAGTGCCTGTTTGTCTGCTTCAGCAACAGATGCTCCCCATCCCTCCCCATAAAGATATTGGCTATCCTTCTTGATGCTTTCCCAAGTTTGTGGGAAAGCATCAAGATTGGACAGAATGAAGAATAAGATTAATATCGCCTTGCTCATACTATTGTTTAAGGGCCTGTTCAATCTGTGCAATTAGACCATTAGACCATTAGCCCATTCTTCAATTGCAACTTTTGCTTTTTTCTGTTTAAGATCACCAGAAGAGTTAAATACGTAAAAAGGACTCATTATTGTATTCACACCAGTGCCAGGGATTAAAACAATGTCTCTCTTTCCTGTATTTTTCAGTTCTCCTAAATATTCAAATGATGTTAAAATTGCGCCATTGTCAGCTTCAAACTTTAATGTGTACGGGCCTGCAAGAGTTAAAGGCCACCCTGCTACTTTTGCTTTGATTGTAGCCTCTGCTTTCACTAAAAAAACTTTTTCGTATTCAACATCTACTATCACAGCACCGGGTATTACTGCTTTTACGGCCTCCTTGGCAGCACAATAGTTTTCTAATTCATTACCTATCCTTTTTATGGTATATCTATTGTCTTCGGACTTCAAACCATCACTAGGAGTTAAAACAAATTGCGCTTTTGCTATAAATGTAAATAATGACATTATTGCCAAAAGAAAATATTTCTTCATATAATTTATTAGTATTATAAACTATAAAACAGATTTAAAATAAACATCAACTTAAGTTACTCTTTTAACGCCTTCTCGATTTGTGCGACAAGACCATTAGCCCAATTCTCTATAGCAGCTATAGCTTTTGGCGATGATGCATCGCCTGATGAATTAAACAAGTAAGGTTCAAACTGATTCCAGAAACTATTGTGTCCACTATAGGGATGTACGATTGCATGCACATTGCCATTTTTTTTTCTTAATTCAAATGGGCCTAGTTCTACAAAAGACAAGTGTAGCTCATTTTCAAAAACTTCTATTTTCATTGTGTACTTCGAAAAAGCGTTATATAATTTTACCCATCCTTTTGGTTTCAATCTGACAAATGCTTCTGCTTTAGCTGTTATAACCTTTTCAAACTCAAGATCTTCTATGTAGACATCTGGAATAACTGCTTTTAAAACTCTTTTTGCAGCATAATAGTTCTCCAATTCTGTTCCGACTCTCCTGATAACATATACATTATCCTTGGATTTTAGCCCATCATTGGGTGTTAATACGAACTGAGCATGGGAAACCAGCGAAACCAACGAAATAACAGTCAATACTATATACTTTTTCATAAATGCCATGTATTAATATCTAATATAGGTAAAATTAAATGTTTTGCTAAAAAAGGGGGCAAGAACTGTAAACTTTTTGCCTTGAGAATTCTTTATTTTAAAATGGCGTTTGTTTAAAATGCCATTTCCGTCACCACCATAAGAGAGATAATGCTCCGTTTCATTTCTCCAATAATTGGGAATAATCGGAAGATACAAAATCCATAGAACCGACCAATTTTTTTGATTTTGTTTTCTGCCAGCAATAAACCAATGTTTACGTGCGCCGCCAATAGGATAGAGATCTGCACCTTCATAGCCACTCAGTAATGTGTATCCTCCACGAAGTCCTTTTTTGTAAGCATCTGTACCCTTTAGTACCTCTATAACCCTTCCGGTGTACATTGTCTCTTTACTTTCAAAGCCTATGCCAATTGTATTCACTTCATTACAGAACGCGGGCATCTCAAAAGGGTAGTTTGCACAATATTTGCTAATAGCAGATTTAATTGTTGGCAGACTTTCTTTGATTTCTTTTTTCAACCCCGATATTTCCAGACTCCATATGACTTGTGTAATGCCGTTTCTATGCTTTTCAGCATCTAACATGTTGAGTATTACAGACTTTCCATTCCATTGGTCCTTTCCAGTTGTTAGCGTTAATAATATATCTGGTTTGCCATTTTCAGCTTTTGCCAATCCTTTCGCCCTTAAGGCACGTCCAGCAACGTCGAGTATTGCCTTTTCGTCAAGACCGGTTTCTTGCCCTACCTGAATTTCATAAGTATTAAGAGAAAAGAATTGAGTGCTTTTATTATTTTTAATACTAATATCAGAAGGGAAAACTTCAGGGTACTCCATGTTCATTCCGTCACCCCAAAAAATACTTGTATGGTAAGTTATAGCGCATTTACCCGATGTAACTTCTCCCTTTTCTTTCTTCTGATATTCCAATGTGGACGAGCCTTTACTCATCATAATTATATTAAACTCCTCTTTGCTCATCCCTTTTGTACTTTTGCCATTAATAGAAGTAACTAATGAGAGAATTGGCGGAAGAGATCCCTCAATTGACCTCAACAACATTCCATCCCAGTTGTTTGTTACGGTAGGATAATCTGCTGACCATTCTTGGACGTTTTTGACAACAATTGGTAATTCGTACTCTGCATAATCTTTGGATTCTGCAGTTGAGGTCATGCAAAATATTGTCACAACCACCAATAGTAATTTTGTTTTTTTCATAATAAAATAGTTTTTGATAATCAATATTCAGTCATAGCAAGCCTCATTCCAATAGCAGAAAATTGCGAAGAGGGCGGATTTGCAGCTCGGCAACTCACTCGGAGTTCTCTTTCCTTAGCTGCACAACTTCCACTCCTAATAACTCTCTGCGTTCCAGTATTTGGTCCTGTTGGGTTACTCTTAACTTCGTCTTTATATAATCCATACCAATCATAGCACCATTCGAAAACGTTTCCGCTCATATCATAAAGTCCCAACTCGTTAGGTTTCTTTTGTTTAACTTCTTTTACCTCCATTCTTGAGTTCTTTTTATACCAACCGACATCTTTTGCATTATTACTACCTGCAAACAAATTTTTTTGGGTTCGATTTCCTCCACGTGCTGCATATTCCCATTGAGATTCAGTAGGCAACGAAAACTGTAAACCTGTCAAAGTGCTCAATCGATTGACAAATTTCATGCAGTCATCCCATGAAATCATATTTACAGGCATCTGTGGCGCATTATATGATGTGTGTGAAGGACTATTACCCATAACAGCAGCCCATAGTGCATTAGTTACTTCCGTTTCACCAATATAATAGTCTGATAATGTTACAACATGTGCAGGCTGTTCATCTACCTTTGTGTCTCTTTGTTCTTGTGTCGCACCCATAATAAAGGTTCCACCGTCAACTCTTATCATGCTGAATTTGACATCCTTTATCGTAATATCTACTCGGTCTGATTTGTTTTGTATGTCGCAAGACTTGACAAGCGTCTCGTCTATGGTAGAGTTTTCTCCTTTCCTGATGTCCACATTTGAGTCAGAATCAAAGAAACCAACTTTACGAACAGAAATCCTATGCTTACCAGGAATAGCATATTCATAATAATAAGGTGTGAAACCCACATTTACACCATCAAGATAGACTTCTGCCCCTTCTGGATTGGAATTTACCGTGATTTGTCCAAAGTTCTCATTGCCTCCTTCACTAACAGCTTTTGTATGAAGTCTCATCACATAGGTGCGAGCACGTTCTATGCTAACTGTTGTTGGATATTCGCAATAGCCGAATTTCTGGTGGTTCATTTTTATCTTCTTGATGCCAAAAGGGACATAAAGCCAAATCTCGCCAGCTTTCTGCTCAACCTTTCTTATTCCTAAAGAACCAACGTCGAATCGGAAGTCAGTACCTGTAGTGATAATCTTAATCAATGCACACTTTTCACCGTTCTGATCCAAGACCATAGTTCCCTGCTGATTAGCAGTTAGGTCGCTTTGGTCCATATAGAAGTCTGTCACTTTCAGTTCTTGAGCCTGAGCCAAAAGTTCCATCGCTGCACAACAGATAAGAATAAAGATACGTTTCATTTTTTCATTTTTTATTTTAGCCTTAGTATTAAACACACGAAATGCGCAGACATTGTCTACGCATCACCAAGGCCTTGCACTGCCTAACCACGACATAGAAACGTCTGCGCATAAGCGCATACGCTCCACTTTCGTGGTTCAATTTGGCTCGTTTTATCTTCGAGGTGCAAGTTCGGTGATGTTTAGAGCCATGCCCATAAAGAGCACGATGCAAAAATACACATTTTTTCGTAAACTTCCTTATTGATTTATAAGAATCTTCAAATAAAGCCAAATATTTAACTGCTTTTTGCAAAAATCAAGAAGAAAAAAATGAAATAATTGAAGAAACGTACTTACATACTACCTTCTAATATGCCATAAAGTGAACGTGTGAGCCGTTTGCTACTTGACTCTGCTCACCAAGGTCTGGGGATTCATGTGTGTGTTCCAAATGTCAACAGGATTTTTCTTTTCTTCCACAACTTTCTCATATTCCTAAAATCCGCAGATAAAAAAAACGTGAAATCCAAATAGCGGCATCGTTGTCTCTTCTTGCTGTTTTTCCTCCTTCAATTGCTTTTCGTGGCTTGGAAGGCGTTTTACGCGTTAGTATGGGTACCCCCCTTACCCCATGAAGGCCGAGGGGCGTTGCCTTGGCATTCCTCGAAGACACTTGCCCTAACCGTAATCCGCGTAGAGTGCCGCATAGGCATTGTTGGCCGTGTACAGGGTCAAGATGTCACGTCTGCCTCCCTTCGTCCACCTTGCCACGACGGTGACGACCTTTGCCGTGAAGGCTTTCATGCGTGTAGTGTACCAGATACCGAAAGCGTGTAGGACCTCATTCCTCAATAGCAGTCGGAAGAAATTGCGCAGCATGGCCGTGAGAAGCAGGAAGACGGCGGTGCAAATCTTTGGCATCTACATTTTCAATTACTTCCCTTCTAAACTGCTCTTTGAATTGTCTGGCTAAACTCTGAGCAGCAACTCGAATGAAAGGGATCATCAGCAGAATATAAAGCAACAGTTTCTTCACCATTGATTTTTTGTTTTTTAAGTATTTATGTCACCTTGATGTTCTAAGCCCCGGCGTGCAGGGCTGCGATGCACATCAGCATCAGCGCGAGTAGTTTCCTCATGTGCTTCTTGCTATCATTTACTGCCCTGTCAACACCCCAGACTCGGCCATTTCAAACAGTTGTTTCAGGTAATGCTTACGATACAAAAAGGCGTAGGTGTCTGTTTCTCCTGTCCATCCTGGCTCTACAGGCTCTCGCATTGCCCAAACCACACAAGATAGACAATGCAGTTAGCCCACGCCAGAACGAACTATATATAATTTAAGGTATATAGATACGCTCCACGTGACGCTTCGTTGCCATCTGCCTGCTGTGAGATTAGGAATTTGCGAGATTCACAGTTCACAACGACAGACGTTCGAAAACGTCTTTCTCATATATAAGACCGCCCGCCGCCCCATCGGCATCAGTCAAGCTGAATGCCTCGCAGGCTAACTGAGCGATGCTGCAAAGGTAACAAGAAGATGCTGACCGCCATCTTATTTCATGCTCCGTAGAACTGAGTTTATGGCACTTTCTGCGTAAAACGATGGCAAACTGAGTGTAATTTCATGCTCGATCGCTGGTCAATGGAGCATGAAATTACGCAGAAAGTGCCATGAAATTAGACTCAACGGAGCATGAAATTAGACTCGACGGAACGTTCGATTTACGATGAACGGAGCATGAAATAAGAAAAGGAAGGGAAAAAGACGAGAAAAACAGCAGAAAAGAACAGCCTCCCCCCAAAAAATCTTTGACGGACAAGCTAAACTACAGCACATGGAGGAAGATGGATAAAAGATAATGATATGCAACGAGGTTACGGCTCGTCAATGCGTGCCGTAACCTCGCTGTTAATGAGCAGTAATCACCTGCCGTGCATATCAGCAGGCAGAGCGTCAGAACTGGAACTCGGTCTTCTCTATGCCGAAGCCGTAGATGGTCTTGAAGTCGTCGTGCATGGAAATGACATGATAGCCAGCCTCGACCCACTGGGCACCCAGCTTGAGGGCCTTTTCGCGGTTGGCATGGTCGCGCTCCTCGTCGTCGGCTATCAGCATGAAGGCTGCCGACTTGTAGAGCGGGTTGCTGAGGCAGTAGTTGTGCATGGCACAGTCGCCGCCGCTGTTGCCGAACGAGAGCACGGGCACCTTGCCAATCTCCTGGCTGATCTGCAGCACCTTGTTGGTCTTCAGGTTCTTGATGATGAGCTCGTCGGTGCGCACCAGGTCTTCTTCACGACCCATGGTGTAGTTGACACCGGCCTCGGTGCCCTGGCTGGTGGAGCGCAGCTTCACGTCCATGCCTATCACGCGGTTGGGGGCGATGCCGAGCGGCTCGACCAGCGCACGGCAGATGAAGCGGTCTGAGCCGGACACGACATAGAACGTGAAGCCCTTCGCCTGCAGATACTCGAACACCTGCAGCATGGGCTTGAAGATAGCCTGACCGTAGGTCATGCCACTGAAGCCGTTGGCCTGCCGGGCGGCAAAGGCCTTGACATAGGCAGAGAACTCGGCGAGCGTCATGCCGGCGTAGGCCTTGGCGGCAGCCTGTGCGTGCTTCATGTCGAAATGGTCGGGCAGTTTCTTGCCCTCGCGTACGAAGTCGCGAATGTCCTGAGCTGCCTCCCTGACGTCGTCAGGGGCCTTGTCCTTATAGCTCTCGTCGTCCAAGGCGCGGTATTCCAGCAGGAGATACTCGAAGTATGTAGGATAGAGCTCGCCGACGAAGGTGCCGTCCATGTCGAACGTGGCAATACGGTCTTCCTCCATGATGTAGTTGGGGGAGTTGGGGTTCGTCACGTCCTCTACGTATGCCTTCAGGGCGGTGAGTGCCTCACACTGGTTCCATAGCGTGAAATACTCTTTCTCTACCGGTGTGGTAACAGGATTGTCGGCCTTTCCACACGACACAAACAATGTAGGGCCGCAGATAAGGGCGACGGCCAGCACCCATTGAAATAGTCTTTTCATCTTTGAATGTTTTATAACTTATTATATAATGTTCATGTACGATACACGTATTCAGCCAATCGATGCCGTAGCGGCTGCAAAGTTACGAATAATATTTCACCCATGTCAAAAAAATCAAAAAAAATCAACGCCTCAGCGCAATATTATAATTGAAGTATTCGCTGTTGGCAGTGATGTCTTTTACTACCTTGACGAAGGGCGGGAAGTTGACACTCTCCTGCCGGGCCACACCCTTGGTCTGCAGCACCACCAGGTTATCGACGGGTTCGTGGAAGGTGTCAATCTCGAAATACTGTCCGCGCCAGATGAACGAGCGGCGCGTCTTGCGGATGGTGGCGCGATAGGGGTCGGCCTGCTGTAGCAACGATTCGTAGAGGGCATTGCTTACCTGCCGCTCGGTTTCGAGCACTTCGGTGGCCGAGAGCCGCTTCTTGGTCTTATGCACATTGGCCACGTCGCCCTGCCAGCTGCGGCGGCGCAGACGTACCTCGCAGTCGGGGTCGGCCACCAGGTAAGTCTGCGTAATCTCGCTCTCTATGCACTCGGGCAACTGACCGGTAATCTCTATGATATAGGTACGCTCCTCTTCGATGGGCTGCGGAATACCCAGCACGTTGGAAATCTCCTTCAGCACGCGGTTCATCTTCGTCTCGAAGTCGTCGTGGTTGTTGATGACGCGCAGATGGGGATGGCCCGTCCAGGCACGGTTCACCCGCTTGTCTAAGTCGCGGGCCAGCTGCAGCCCCTCTTCGTTGGCCTGCTCATAGCGCGTGGCATTGGTGGCCAGCGTATAGTATTGCTCGGCACCGTCGGCTGCCGACACCAGGTGCAGCACGGCATCGTAGCGTTGGCGCAGGGCGTTGCTATGGGTGCCGCACTTCTGGCATAGCTCTTGCCACATCTCAGGGGCGATGTAGGCCGAGATGTCCATCGTGCCACGGTCACACACCACGAAGGTGGGTTTCTGGCAGGTCTCGGCCAGCCGCATAAACGAGTCTTCCAGTGCCAGCTGGGTCTGGAGGATAGCCAACTCGCCCTCGTAGTAGAGCTTCGGGTTGGGTGTCAGATAACTCCACCCTCCCTGGCTGTACATGGTGGGTACTTCGGGTACGGTGAACACTTTGAATCCTAAGTTGGAAAAATGCTCTACAATCTTCACCAGAGCGGTGGTTTTGCCTGCACAGGGCCCGCCTGTCAGTACAATGCGCTTTACGTTGCTCATGCCATTGGTATTGATGGGTGCAAAATTACAAAAAAAATGACTGTAGAGCAAGAAAAGCGCACATTATTTGAGCTTAACCACTAAAAATATAAGAGATAATATGCGGACATGTGCTAAAAACCCGTTAATGCGTTGCCGAAATTCCTTCATTGCGTTAAATTATTCAAAAAACCGCGTCATGATGATACAAGTATGCGGAAAATGGGTTACTTTTGCAGCGCAAAACTCGAAAAAAGAAGCAGAAAGCAATGATGAAGAAACTGATATTCACGGCTGTTCTGATGGTATGCGGAATGGCTGTCACAATGGCTCAGAAGCCGGCACAGATTAAGTTTGAGAAGACCACGCATAACTTCGGTTCGTTCCCTGAGAGCAACCCGAAGGTGACGTGTACCTTTTCGTTCACCAACGAGGGCGAACAGCCGCTGGTCATCAACCAGGCCATCGCCTCGTGTGGCTGCACGGTGCCCGAATACACCAAGAATCCCGTCAAGCCCGGCGAAAAGGGCGAAATCAAGGTGACATACAACGGAGCGGGCAAGTTTCCCGGCCACTTCAAGAAGTCTATCACCGTGCGTACCAATGGTGCCGTGGAAATGACGCGCCTCTACATTGAAGGGGACATGACGGAAGCCAAATAAGCAAGACATAACAAAGGAAAAGCAAAAAGACCGGGCACGCAGGCTCGGTCTTTTCGTCGTTTTTTTGAGGGGGGAATTGGTGTCAGAAGCTGTAGCTCAGTCCGATGCTGCTCCACTCCATGAACTGCAGATGTCCGAGGTTGTCGTCGTACTCGGTAGAGTCGTCGAATCGCGGATAGAGGAAGAGGTTGGCCGAGATATACTTCGTCACCTTCAGCTCAAACTGGTTTTCCCATTCTAACAACAGGCGATGATAGGTGGTGTTCAGATAGAAGCGGCTCTTCCACGACAACTGGTTGATAATCTGCCACTTCAGGTCGCCCGTAAACTGCGAGCCAAAGTCCTCCATGGTGTGGTGGTCGCCACGCATGCCATACTTGCTGATGAGTGCTTCGCGCCCCACATAGCGCAGGTTGAACGAGAAGGGCAGGAAGTTGAGTGTACCCGTCAGGCGGCCATCGAAAGCTTTCACCTTATACTCCATACCGATGCCGACGTTCAGGTCGAACGGCGAGAAGAAGTCGGAATAGACGAAACGGTCGTTAGCCTTCAAGCCTTTGGCGAACTGCGTATAGGCCAGCAGCTGCAGGGTGTAGTACCACTGCTTATGGGCCTGCAGACCCAGTTTGCTGGTGAAACGTAACTGGTCGTTGTTGGTCTTGAACTTATTCACCGTGTCCGTGGGTGAAGTCAGAAAGCCTAACTTCATCTCCAGCTTGTTGTCGAAGATGATGCGGTCTTTGTCGTTATAGGTCAGCTCCAGATTGGCAGCAGCCACAGCCGAGTAGCTGTTCTCGCCACCCTTGTACCAGTTGTCCGACACGTAGTTCTGCAGGAACTGCAGGTAGCCGTCGCCCTTGAACTTCCAGAAGTTGGGCTTTTTCACCACGATGGCCACAGGCACCGCAGCCTCTTCCACCGGGGCCGGTGCCACGATGTCAACCAGTTCTACCTGCTGGGTCATCTCGCGGTTCACGTCTTCGCGCACCGTGCCCACCTTCTTCAGATGCGTCTCGTCGTTCTGCACCAAGTCGGGGCGGCGCAGGTATAGCCCCATCAGGGCCTCATCGACAGCCGCCGTCACCTCGTCACCCTCCACCGGCGACAGTGACAGCTGGCGTCTGGCCCCGGAATGATAGAACGTGGTGGGTACGAACAGGCGGAAATAGCGTCCGTCGGTCACCTCATTCCTCAAGGCTGTGTTAACCTGCTGCAACGAGTCGAGCCGATGGCGCAGCACGTTCAGCGAGTCGATATAGTTCTTCACCACCAGAGCCGTGTCCGGCTCGACGGCCTTCTTCGTTTTACGTTGGGCAGACGACGTGGTAGTCGACAACAGGGCCAAAGCGAGTATAAAAATGTACATGTACTTCATAATTGCCTGCAAAGGTACTAAATAATTCTTAATTCTTAACGCAGAATTCATATTTTTTATTTACCTTTGCACCTTGTTATTAAATATAAAGCAGAAAATAGAATGAATAAAGACACAATTACCGGCTTTGTACTCATTGCCCTGGTGCTGATAGGTTTCAGTTGGTGGAACCAGCCGTCGGCCGAAGAGATAGAAGCCGCACGCCAACAAGACAGCATCGCTGCCGCCATGAAGGATAACGCCGAGAAAGCCCAACAGCTGGCTGCCAAAAAGGCCGCCGCTGCTGCCGACAGTAGTGCTACGGACAGTGCTGCCACCGACACCACCGCCCTCTTCTACGCTGCCCTGCACGGCCAGTCGCAGAAGGTGACGCTGAAGAACGGCAAGCTGGAGCTGACGCTCAACACCAAGGGCGGCACCGTCGAGAAAGCCGTCATCAAAGGCTTCAAGAGTATCGACGGCACCGACAACGTGACGCTCTTCGACGGCAACGACCAGCGCATGAACTTCATGCTGGCCGGCAAGCAGGAGAACATTGTCACACAGGATCTCTACTTCACGCCGTCGGAGGTTACCGACACTACCGTCACCATGACGGCCAAAGCCGGCAACGGCGGACTGCTGAGCCTGCGCTACCATTTAGGGCGCGACTACATGCTCTCGCTGTCGGTACAGACCAAGGGCCTGGCCGGATTCTTCGCCCCGTCGTACAAGGAGATGGAGATAGAATGGAGCGACCACTGCCGCCAGCAGGAGAAGGGTTTTTCTTTTGAGACCCGCTACACAGGACTGTTCTATAAAGACACCAAGGGCAGCACCGACAATCTGCCCGAGACGAGCGACGAAACGAAACAGGTGGAAGAGCGACTCGACTGGGTGGCCTTCCGCAACCAGTTCTTCTCGGTGGCCCTCATCTCGAAAGACGACTTCGCACAGAACGCCTCGCTATCTACCGTTCAGGACGAGAAGGGCTCGGGCTATCTGAAGCAGTTCGATGCCAAGCTCAAGACGGCCTTCGACCCCACCGGACAGAAATCGTCCGACTTTGAGATGTATATCGGCCCCAACGACTTCCGCCTGATCCAGGACGTAGAGCAGCAGTCGGCCTTCGGCAAGGACCTCGACCTGGAGCAGCTGGTCAACCTCGGCTGGTGGCTGCTGCGCTGGATTAACCGTTGGTTCACGCTCTACGTGTTCGACTGGCTGACGGGCTTCGGTTTCAACATGGGCATTGTGCTCATCCTCATCACCTTGTTATTAAAGGCCATCACCTTCCCGATGGTGAAGAAGAGCTACATGTCCAGTGCCAAGATGCGCGTGCTGAAGCCAAAGTTTGAAGAGGCCACCAAGCATCTGAACAACCCTGAAGACCAGATGAAGAAGCAGCAGGAGATGATGCAGCTCTACTCGAAGTACGGTGTGTCGCCCCTGAGCGGCTGTCTGCCCATGCTCATACAGATGCCTATCTGGCTGGCCATGTTCTTCTTCGTGCCTAACGCCATCCAGCTGCGCGGACAGTCGTTCCTCTGGATGAGCGACCTGTCGACATACGACCCCATCATAGAATGGGGCAAGAACATCTGGGGCATCGGCGACCACCTCAGCCTGACGTGTATCCTGTTCTGCGGCGCACAGCTGTTGTACACATGGTTCTCGATGCAGCAGCAGAAGGACCAGATGGTAGGTCAGCAGGCTGAGCAGATGAAG
>CAMVAI010000002.1 GCA_947165435.1 uncultured Prevotella sp. | reverse complement strand
ACCCCAGAAGTATTCTGTCTAACTTCTGGGGTTCACTTCATTTTGACACACCCTCCTTTTCCGGATGATCACATCCTCTCTGTATGGTCACATCCTCTTTTCAGGGAATCTCAGGGTGCTCGGCCCATCCCACGGCGCTATACCACTGCATCTTCTTGTTCTCCTCGTTGTATTTGTGGCTTGCACTGCTGTATTTCCTCAACGGGAAAAACATGCTCATGCCGCCGAAGTGCTCCATCGTGAACTCGTTGGCACTCAGGTCCACCGTCAGCGTGTGCCACAGCATGCTGCTCATCGCGTAGCTCACCGTCTGGTCGAACACCTGCTTCCAGGCCTGGTATCTCTCCGGCTGCCCGGCCAGTGCCGCATGTATCATCGCGTTCATGTCATACATCACCTTGCCGTACTCCGGGTAATGGTTCACTCGGCTCACGGCATCGTAGTTGTAATAGTATATGATGCCGTGCGTAGGGCTTGGTGTCTGCAGCCATGCCGCAATCTCGCCCATCACGTCACGCGTGGCCGAGGCCAGTGCCTCCATCCCGGCCGTGCGCACAGCGCAGATGGGCAGGTGGCCGCCCACGAAGTCCGTCTGCGCGTGGTAGTCGGTGCACATCTGCTGCAGCATCTGCTCGTCGTCCTGCACGAAGAAGTCCTTCACCATCGTCTGGTACGGCGCACCGTTTCCCGTAATCTCGGCGGGCGATGCCACGATGTACTGCGCCGTGTTCCGCAGCTCGTAGGCCACCTCGGCGGCCTGCATGTTGCAGCAGTCGAAGAAGATAAACTTCAGCTTCACGCCCAGCTTCGCCAGCACCTTCGCCATGTCCGGGATGTTCAGCCACCGCGTGGGCGCATTCACGCGCATGCCTGTCGAGTTGTCGCCGTTGTCGGCACCGTAGGCACGGTGTACCGTCACGCCGTCGTTCTCCATAATCCATCCGTCGGCATGGCCCCAGAACACCAGCCCGTAGTCCTGGGCATCGGGGCTCGCCGCCACCATGCGCTGTAGCACGGCGGTGAACTCCGCCGCGTCCGACGAGTAAAAGTCTTGCTCATACGTGTACAGCGTGTCTATAGGCTGTGCCTCGCGGTTGCGGATGCGGGCGATGAAGGGTTTCTCCGTCGAGCTGGCCTTGTCCATATACACCAGCACATCGCAGTCGGAACCGACCAGCTTCCGTCCGTCCACGATTTCCTTCAGGTCGGTTTCTGCATACTCCGTCAGATTGTTCTCGGCCGACATGTACACCAGCACCGTCCGACGGGCGGGCAGCACCAGGTCGGGCATCTCCGGGGGCACGACGTCCGTTTCGTCTTCCTTGCACCCGGACAGCAGCAGCATGGCCGCCATGATTGTCAAGAGGTATTTCATCGTTTCTTTCTTTTTTGAGCCTGCAAAGGTAGCGAAAAAAAACGAAATAACACCATTCTTTCTGAGAGAAAATAAAATATATAGGCCAAAATGATTGTCCTGATTATTGAAAATACTTCCTATTCGGGATAGGAGTTTTGATAAGATAATGCAAAATTAATAAAAATTTTGTGATAATGATGCTACAGCAGTGCTATTTTTTCATTTGTATAACAAGAATTAACAAATGTGGCATAAAAGCTAAATATCTGTTAAATAGTGATGACTGTCGTTTTATGGCAACAGCATGGTCTTTACTGGTCGAGGAATGCCTGTGTGCGGCGCGTGATGTTGTCGATGTGGCACTGTGACACGCCGTGGATGTAGGCACGGGTGGTGTCGGTGCTGGTGTGCATCATGGCCCGTGAGATGTAGTTGATGTTCTCGCCGGCGTCGTAGGCAAGCGTGGCCCAGGCATGGCGCGGCGTGTAGGTGGTGATGCGGAGGTCGGGGCTGATGCGGGCCGCGAGCCGTCGCAGGGTGCGGTTGTGGAGCTGCAGCTGGCGGGCATACTGACGGTCGGCGGACGGCGAGGGGGCGACGGGGGGAGAGCCCGCTGATGAATCAGCGGGAACGGTGGCTGCGGTGGATGAGGGGGCAGTATTGAGGATGGGCAGGAGGTAGGGCGAGTCGTTGGACGAGAGACGGTCTATGAGTTGCTGCATGCGCGGTGTGACGAGTACGGTGGCGCGGACGTGGGTCTTGTGGCGGTAGAAGGTGATGTGGCCGTCGCGCAGCTGCGACTTGAGCAGGTGGGCAGCATCGATGAGCGGCATGCCGTTGGCACGGAAGCGGAACTCGGTGATGTCGCGGACGCGGGCCTCGGCGGTGCCGTCGGCGAGGGGGAGCGTGAAGAGCTGGCGGAGGGCGTCGCGGCTGACATCGGGGTGTTGCGGGGCTATGCCTGATGTGCGGACGGTCTCGAAGAGGCGGGAGCTGTGGGCGCGGCCAAGGATGTGGGTGAGCAGCGAGCGGAGGTTGCGCATGTTGCAGGCCGAGTAGTTGAGGGAGAGCTGCTGGTCGCGGTGCCAGAGTTCGAAGGCGCGGAGGTGGTCGGGGGTGAGCATGGCGGCGGTGAGGGGGGCGGGGGCTGAGCCCGCTGATGAATCAGCGGGAACGGGGGCGGCGGGCGAGGGGCGGTCGCGGAGGAAACGCTCGAAGGCATTGACGGCGGTGGTGCGGTTGACGGTGGTCTTGGGGCGGCAGGAAGCGGCAGACGACACTATGACCTGACGGAGCCTGTCGAGCAAGGGAACAGTATCGGCAGGCGGAACGGTATCGGCAGTAATGGCAGGGGGAACAAGAGAGGCAGTATCGGCAGGCGGAACGGTATCGGCAGTAATGGCAGGGGGAACAAGAGAGGCGGTATCGGCAGGCGGAAAGGTATCGGCAGTAATGGCAGGCGGAACAAGAGAGGCGCCATCGGGAAGGTGGAGCGACTGGAGAGCCTGAGATAACTGGAGAGCTTGGGATGGCTGGAGAGAGTGGAGAGCGTGAGTTGACTGGAGGGCCTGGTGCGACTGGTTCGTGACATAGACGATGATGACTTGGGGGGTGTCGATTCTTTTTTCCATAATACTATACATTTTGATTAAACAATAAGCTTATTATTAATGACTACACCTTATTACATATATATAAGGGCTACAAATTTATACATTTTCTGCGAGAAAAAGAAACGAAAACATGCACTCCTATCCCGAATAGGTGTAAAAGAACTTCAGACAAGGCGGAAAAAACTATTGAATCGAACTTAGGACACATACATTGTCAAATTATTACTAAAATAAATGAACAGCGTTTTGAAAAACATCATTTGTTGCGTAGCCGTGATTATCATGACCACAGCAGCCGCCGCCCAGGAAAAGGGCGAGCGGCTGCTCGTGCGCCCCATGCTGAACGTCGGCACCAACGTCATATATGACTTCTGCATGGCCCCCTCGCTGCAGATTGAGGCCCCGCTGCCCGGACGCTTCTCCTTTGCCGCCGCCACTACATACCGATGGATGCACGACTGGCCCTGGCACGAGCAGATACGCATCGGGGCCGCCGAGGCCGAGATACGCTACTGGGTGCCCACGGGCCGGAAGTGGCGCGCCGGCAACGAGGTCTTCGGCCGCCGCGTCAAGCACCGTGCCGACGTCATGCGCCGAGGGCTGCACGTCGGCCTCTATGCCGCCATCTACCGCTACGACTTCTATTTCGACCCAAAGGGCGAGCAGGCCGAAATCAACGGCGGAGCCGGTCTGGCTCTCGGATGGACATTCCCCGTCGATGCGCATTTCTCTATCGACGTCTCGCTGGCCGCAGGCTATATCTGGGGCAAGTACCGCAAGTACGAATTCTACGACGACATCTATCAGCACTTCGTCTGGCAGGGCGACTATCAGCGCTCCTACTTCGGGCCCACCCGCGTCGGCGTGTCGCTGATATGGAATATCGGTGGCACACGCCGCCAGAAAGGAGGCCTCCAATGATGCATCTTGTCAGTTCCCTTCGGCCTGGCCTTCTGTCTATCGTTCAGCAGTTTATTTCTGTCTTTGTTTGCAAGGCTCAGCGTATGGCCCGTCCCGCGGTCATTCAGTTATGGTTTTCTAATGTGCTGCTGTTTATCGCCGCAGCGGTTCTTACTTCCTGCGAGATGGACCTGCGCGAGCTTTGCTACGACCACACCCACGACGAGGGCACGCTGCGCGTACGCTTCCTATGGGATGCCGCATCCAGCACCGAGGCCGGCCGCGAAGAGGCCAACCGCAGCCGCACGGCAGCCATCACCCGACGCGCACAGCAGCTGCGCCTTGAGGCCGCCGCCCGAGGCGAGATCTACGGCGACGGTACCGGCGAGGGCGAGAACGGCTCCACGCGCGGACTGGCCACCGGCGACGCCACGCGCGGCATCACCGTGCGCGTAGAGACGCCACAGCCATCAGCCATGCGTCTGGCCCCGTGGGCCATGGGCTTCACGGGCGTGCCCTCCGAGCGCGTCTATGTGGGCCGCGACGGCGGCGAGCTGTGGCTGCGCGCCGGCCTGTGGCAGCTCATCGGCTACAACTCCGACGCCGCCGACGTCTTCCAGCGCGGCACGTCGTGGGCCACGTTCGAGATGTACTCCAACGGCGCCCCCCTGCGCACCATGGCGCAGATGTTCGCCGGTCGCCGCGCCATTCCCGTGGCACGCGGCACCGAGGAGCAGCCCATCATCTACGAGCCTGGAGAGCTGTGGACGTCGGCCAGCGCTGAAGAGGAGGTCGTACTGAACCAGTCGCGCGAAATCGCGATGCCTATGCAGGATGCCACCTCGCTGCTCACCATCGTCATCGACTCCGTCGAGAACCTTCCCTATATCTCCGAGTGTGTGGCCACCGTATCGGGCATGGCCGGCTCGTGGAGCCCCACCCAGGGCCGCTGCTCCGACACGGAGTGCATCATACCGTTCAACATGCACCGCGTAGAGGACGTGCTCTTCGGCGACGTCCGCAACTTCGGCCACTGCCCCAATGCGCTGAACACCCACGAGCACCTGCTCGTCATCTATGTCGGTATGGCCGACGGACGACGTATCTACTACACGTTCGACATCACCGTGGCCATGCACGACGTGTCGCCCGTAGGCTTCGGGTGGCCGCTCAACGTCGAGATCGACCTGCGCGGACTGCCCGTGCCGCAGCCCGTCAACGAGTCGGGCGGTATGGACCCCACCGTCGGCGAGTGGGAGGAGGAGGAGGTCATACCCAGTCTGCAGCACTGGAACTGACGCCCGGCCGCAACGCATATTCACCAGAACACTTTTGTGTTAATTAACATATTTTATTCACTTAATTATTAAACATTATGGACAAAAAATTGTTTTTTGCTCTTCCGTTTGCAGCCCTTGCGATAGCATCGTGCTCGAACGACGACGAGTTGGCATCGGCACCCCAGGCTGTTCCCGTCGCCAACGCACCGGTGTCACAGGCGGTACAGTTCTTCCCCGTGGCACAGAACACCACCCGTGGCGTGCTCGCTACGGATGCCTCTATCAAGGCCGACCCCTACGGCTATTTCTATGTCAAGGCCGACGGCTACTTCTATGATATGCTGAAGCATGTCGATAACGAGCTTACGAATACTGAGACTGGTGACAATCTCGTCAAGCGTACCGACCTGCGCCGCTATGTGGAGTACGGCAACAACACATGGAGCGTGACACCGGTGGACAACGGTTTAACTGGTGGTGACCTGGTGAAATACGGCCGTATCTACTGGCAGGACGACGAGGATCCTACGGGACCTCTGAATCCCACCGACGCTGCCAACAACGCTGATGCCGCAGCCTACACGGCCAAGTTCACCGCCATTGCCGGCCTCGACGCCAAGATGAGCGCAACGAACCCCGCCACCAACGCTGTATGGCTGAAGACCGACATCTTCGAAACGCTGCGCACCATGGACCCGAACAAGGTGCCCGTGACCATCAACAACATCGTGGCCGACCAGAAGGACGTGTCTGTGGCCTACACTGAGGACACCCAGGCCAAGCTGAAGGTCAACGGTGTGCCCCTGCACTTCCGCCATGCCCTGTCGCAGATCTTGTTCAACGGTAAGTATGCCTACGACGAGACGACTCCCACTGAGGAGGAAGTCAACTTCGGAGACATCCGCGTGTCTGTGAAGGAGTGCGTAGTGGTGAACGCCAAGAACACTGGTACGCTGAAGCTCCCCATCACCCCCACTACGTCTGGTCTGCCCTACGATGCCGCATGGACTGAATGGGACAACATCGCCTACGCACCCGATGCTCGGTACTACAATGGCTCATGGGCTGATTACACCAACAAGACGTACGCACAGCTGCACTATGCTTACAACAGCGTGCTGGCATCGCCCGTCGAGCTGGCTAACGAGAAGCAGAACTACGTCATCGACAACTCCAAGACCACCATTGGCCCGATGCTGCTGCTGCCGCAGACCCTCGATGCCGCTTCGGAAATCAAGAGCAACTATATGGATGCCGCTGATAACAAGACCGAGGGTGCCTACATCATGCTGAAGGTCAACATCCAGCGTAAGCTTATGCCCAAAAATGGTGCGAATAAGGATGACATGAAGTGGTTCCGCTGGTATCCCGCCAACGGCACTGGCGATTACCAGCTGCTGAACACTGCTGGTGATGGATACAATGTAGAAAGCGGTGATGATGCCACTGATATTGAAAAACTGATTGGCGGTGCAGATGCTCCTCAGGATCTGTCAGCCTTCAAGGACGATGATGCCGCTTGGGCATACATCGCCGTTCCCGTGAAGTTCGACTGGAAGCCCGGCTACAAGTACACCTTCATCCTGAACTTCTCTAACCTGGCTGCCGGATGGTTCGCTCCCAACTGGTTTACGGGTGCATCTGCCGCTACTGATTTCAGCAAGATCATTCCTTACTTCTCTGAGGGCACCACTAAGGCTACTCACAATGATCCCGTCATTCCCGGCGTCCACAAGCCCGTTACGTTCAGCGTAACTGTGGAGAGCGTCTGGGAGGATGGTGGCGAGGTTACTCCTGCACTGCAGTAATCCGTCTCTCTCTGGCCGTGCTTGCCGCCGACTGTTTCTCTCATAGTGGCAACAATTACCGAATGCACGGTGGCGGCACAGCCTTTTTAAAGAATACTACTTTATCCATTTGACACAATTCCCGGGGGCGGCAGCCCGCCGCTCCCCGGGTTTTTTACATAAAAAACATGGCAAACGAATACAGTTTAGGCACTGGCGCATACCTGAAGCGCCTGAAGAACGGCTACCACGACAGCGTGACGCAGAGCATACTGACGCTGGCGCAGGCCGCCGAGGTGGAGAGCCCGCTCTATGTGCAGGCCCTGGCCGCCCTGCGCACCGCCCGCCAGGCCGAGGACGACGCCTACCAGCGCGTGTCGGGCAAGGACTTCACGAGCGAGGACCTGAAGGCTGCCGACCGGCTGCAGGACCAGTATATGACGACGGTGCGCAACCTGCTGGCCTCCTACGAGTATCTGCCCGAGACGGAGCCCATGCGGCGCACGGCCCGCGAGCTGCTGCGCACGTTCGCCGACTTCAACTTCCGGACGACCGACGGCTACGAGGCCGAGGCCGACAAAATACAGAACATGATGCAGGTGTGGACGCTGCGCCAGACGGTGCTCACCGAGATGGCCGTGTGGTCGTGGATGCAGAAGGCCCTGGAGGCCGCCCGCGAGGTGAAGCGCCTGACGGCCGTGCGCGTCGAGAACGACAAGATGCGCATTCGCGGCGAGCTGGCGGCCGCCCGCGAGCAGACCGACCGCGCCGTGGCCGGCCTCTTCGGCGTCGTTGATGCGCTGAACACGCTCTCGCCCACCGACGTCACCCGCAGTCTGGCCGCCAGCCTGCGCCAGATAGAGCAGCGCGCCCGACAGTATTACATCGCCGGCACCGCCGCCGGCCAGGAACCCGAGCCCGAGCCAGCCGCCACCGCCGCAACCGCCGCAACCGGCGCCACCGAGGCTACGGCCGCAGAATAGCCTCCGCACGCCGCAGAAAGGCCCCTACGGCCACAGCCGCCACACCGCACGCCGCAGAAAGGCCGCTACGGCCACAGCCGCCCCTCCGCACGCCGCAGAAAGGCCGCAACAGGGTGCTTCTCTTTTTCCCCACTTTAGCAGCGGGGGCGAGACGGTATGTGTTGGTGTACTATAGGGTTATACGATATATAAAAAAATAACAAAACAAGGAATAACGATGAAAACGACATACGACATACAGCACCTTCTCCGCACACTGCGCACCGCAGCGCTTGCCCTCCTCTGGATGGCATGCGCCACGGCATGCTCCGATGAGAATATAGCCGCCGACAGCCCTGCTCCCCTCAACGACGAATGGGCACAGGCCTTGCAGGCCGGCCAGGGCGCCATGTCGTATCAGGTGGCCAACAGCGACGGCGAGTGGCAGAACGGCAATCCGACGCGCGACTTGGCCACGGGCGGCAACGCCACGCGCGGCGCCGTTATCGGCGACGGCACCGACGGCTATGAGGCCGGCGAGTTCGGCCTGCTGCGCGAGTTCCGCTGCTACGCCTGGCCCAACCTCTCGCTCGCGGGCCAGCCCTTCATCACCACGCAGACTGAAAGTTTCACCGAGAGCCCCATCTTCCCCAGCCAGGACAGCCGCCCCGAGGGCAACTACTTCCCCGGCATCGCGGGCTCCGAGGCCAACGTCGTGCGCTACTACTCGGAGCAGGGCGCCGCTTACAACGGCCATATCGACGGCTACGTCAAGACGCCCTCCGGCTACTACCAGCGCGTCTATGAGTACGAGGACGACGGCGTGACCATCAAGACCGACGAGCACGGCAACTACATCTACTCGCTCATCCCCAAGGACCCCGCCCACCCGCTGGAGGGCGTGTGGCACACGCGCCGCATCTTCTACTGGCCCACGGGAGGCACGGGCGGCCCCAACGGCGAGAACGCCGCATGCACCTTCTTCGCCTACTACCCCAAGCAGGCCACATTCAACACCACCTCACATCAGCTCGTCTTCGGCAAGAACACCACCCTCGGCGAGCAGAGCACCATCGTGCGCAACCCGGCCAACCGCATCGTGAGCACCAGCGCCAACACGTCGTCGTCAACCATGTACGACCGCCCAGAGTCGTCGCCCACCTACGACGACGACGCGCGCTACATCGACGGCTACACCGACGTGCTCTACTGCCTGCGCCACCAGACGGCCTACGACGACCGCAACATGTCCACCAACCTGTCGCGATACCCCGCCAACATCCACTTCCTCCACGCCCTGTCGCGCATCACCGTCAGAGCCAACCTCTCGGCAGGCACCGCAGGCATAGAGCCCTCGGCATCGGCCGGCGGCGGATACGACGCCTCCCACTGGCGCGTCGTCGTCACGGGGCTGCGCTTCTGCAACCTGCGACAGGCCGACAACTTCCAGTTTGCCGCCGACATGACGAAAGACGTCAACCAGACCAACACATCCACCACCTACGATACCGGCGACTACACATCCACCGGCTCGAAGAACGTCGGCCTCTGGGACGCGCAGACTACGGCCTACAGCGCCGACGGCACATGGAGCCATAACGAGTGGCCCGCCACGCTCGCCGGACAGCTGACCACCGGCGCCGACGGCGCCGACGTGGACGACCCGGCGTTCCAGGGCGTCAGCGTGCTGACCACCACACCCGTCGCGCTGACCGACACCGACCGAGGCTACGACCTGCTGCTGCTGCCGCAGACCTTCGAACCCTGGGCGCGCAGCGAGGCCGCCGAGCAGCTCTCGCCCTACGTCACCGACGACACCTACAGCCTGCGACCCTCCACGAAGAAGGCATACATCGCCGTGCGCTGCCGCATCTACGATGACAACGGCACGCCCGCCGACTACTCCGACGACCGCGACCTCATGCAGGCCAACCGATGGTTCTTCGTGCCCCTAGCCACCGAGCCGGCCACCGCCGGCGGTGCCCCCGCCACCATCAGCGCCTGGGAGCCCGGAAAGAGATACACATACACCTTAACCTTCGAGGGGGGCAGTGGCTGGGATGCCTACGCCAATCCCAGCATTGCCCCCATCTCGCTGACCACCCAGGTGACCGAATGGGACGAGACGGCCCCCGCCGTCAGCGCCACCGCCCAACAGCAGCATACCGACCCCCGCGTGGGCGACCTCTACTACCGCGACGGCACGTGGGGCCCCCGCGAGCTATACCCCAACAAGACGGCCATCGGAGTGGTCTTCTCCACCAGCACCACCGCCGCCGACCGCGCCCGCGGCTACCGCCGGGGCTACGTCGTGGCGCTGAAGAATGCCGGCTCGGCGGCCTTCGCAACCGGTGACGCCGCCACTCAGCAGAACACCGACCGTCTGGAGCCTAACGCCCCGGAGGCATCGAAGGATATGGACGGGCTGACGCACTGCCTCACGGCAGGCAATCTGCCGGCCATCCAGGCGGCTATGGACTACAGTGGTGCCACGGCTCCCGCCACCTCCAGCGGCTGGTATCTGCCGTCGGCAGGGCAGCTGATGACGCTTTACTACAATGCCGGCTTTAAGAACGTCGGAGGCCAACTCACCGCAATGGATACGAATGGAAATTACCCACAAATTACCTATTATGGGTATTCAGAGTTGATAGATGAGATGGGCTCTGAAATTACTGACTACGTTCAACCTGCTACTTCCACTATCAACGGTTGGTTCAGCAGTTCAGGTACTGCTTACACCAACTTTACCAGCGGTATGAAATATGCCACCAGCTCAGAGAATAGTGAAACAAATTTTTTCGTGTTCGAAGTCAGTAATGACGTTTATCACCCCGGTATCAGTATATATCGTGAACCTAAGACACAGTCGATGGACATCCGCCCCGTGCTGGCCTTCTGAAAAAAACACAATAGCAATATGATGACAACATACCGACATATAGCAACACTCCTTTACGCCGCGGCAGCCACGACGGCCGCCGTGCTGCTGGCGGCCTGCTCGTCCGACGAGGCAGCTGTAGCCGACCCCCGCACGGACGGCGGCGAGACGGTAGCGCTGAGCGTCGGCGTGAGCACCGTGCCCACGTCGAAGACCGAGATCGTCAACGGTGGCACCCGCGCCGCCACGTCGGCCGAGCTGCTCACCATGCCCGGTGCCGCCCACGCACCCTACAGCTTCCGCGGCACGGAGACGGTGGCCGTCAGCGTCGATATGGGCCACGGCGTCAGCGACACCAAGGTGTACCTTGCCGCCGCCGGCCACGAGCCCAAGCTCACCATGATGCCACTGTTCAACCTGCGCAAGCAGAACGACACCGATGCCGGCACCTACGACATCAGCAAGGGTCACCAGTGGCGCCAAGAGCACGAGACGCTCACCCTGGCAGCATGGAGCACCGCCACCGCCGAGACCACACCCGACAACCCCGACGGACAGCCCTTCACCCTCAACGCCGACCAGCGCTCCGACGGCATGCAGCGCGAGCTGCTCTACCACCACTGGGACGACCACATGCGCTCGGCAGCCCCCGCGCTGCGCCTGCCACTCTACCACCAGTGCGCACGCATCGCCGTGCGCGTGGATGCCGCCGACAGCGAACTCAAGGGATGCACCGTACACATGCCGCTCACCGCCACATGGCACGCACCGCAGCTGTCAGACGCCACCTACGGCTCGTGGACTGCCCACGGCGCCGCCACCGACATCCATGCCCGCGACTACACATCGCGCGTCGGCCGCCCCCAGGCCGACAGCCCCAAGATGTACGCCGCCGTCGTCATGCCCCAAGCCATACCGCCGCACACACCGCTGTTCACCCTCTTCATGGACGACGGCACCACCTATACATACTATACCCCCGGCATCATCGACCTCACCGCCGGCCGGCAGCTGACGTGCATCGTCAACCTCACCGGCAGCCAGTATGCCACCACCATGCAGATGGCCATCTGGGCCGAGGCATCGGCCAGTGCCGACGCCGGCCACCCGCAGGACATCCGCGTGCCGGCTCCCGGCGGCGATGCCTCCGCATACCTCACGCTCGCCATGCACTGCATAGATGCCGGCTCCACGCCTGCCAACGCTCATCCCGCCACCGCCGACGAGCGCTACTACATCAGCCGCACCGAGGTGACCCGCGAGCTGTGGCACCACGTCATGGGCACCACACCCACCCAGGGACAGCACCTGCCGGCAGCAGCAGCCACGCTCAGCGAGGCGCGCGCCTTCGTGGACCGCCTCAACCAGCTCACCGCACAGACACGGCCCCAGGGATGGAGCTTCCAGCTGCCCACCGCCGAGCAGTGGCGCTTCGCCGCACTCGGCGGATGCCACTCGCAGGGATATACCTACAGCGGAGCCAACATACTGGAGCGCGTGGCCGTCTGCGGCACCACCGCCCCCGACACCGTGGCCGGGCGCCAGCCCAACGAGCTGGGGCTCTACGACATGTCGGGCAATGCCGCCGAGTGGACGCTCAGCGGACTGCTGGCCGGCGGATGCTGTGCCGACACCGACCGCTCCGCCTTCCAGCCGGCCGACACCGACCGCGTCATGCACCAGCCCGACCGCGTGCCGGAGTCCCTGCGCGGCCTGCGCCTCGTCATGGTGAGCGGCGCCAAAACATCAGAAGAATAAACCGCCAAAGCATCAGAAGAATAAACCCCGTAGCCATCTATCATATATGAACACAAGCATAAAAAGATACCACCGCTTCGCCCGCGCCGCCCGTGCCGCCCGCTTCGCCCGCGCCGCCGTCTTCGTCTGTTGCGCTGCGATTTTATCGCAGCTCCTCCTCGCCTCCTGCGCCGACACCGCCGCCGAAGCCCCGCAGGCCCCCGCCCCCGATGCCGCCGCCCAGGCCCTGACCCCCGTCAGCCTGACCGCCGCCGCCTCGCCCACCCGCGCCCTCGCCGCCGCCACGCAGTCCACCCAGATTGCCGACGGCCAGCGCGTCTATGTCTGGATAGACGAGCACCAAAAGCCCCAGTCCGACCCTGACACCCACGCCGCCGCCAACCACGTCGCCGACCGCGCCTGCGCCTGGCGGCTCACCGCCAAGGGCGACGGCACCTTCTATCCCCACGACGACTCCGACGCCGACCGCGCCCACAGCGTCATGTACTATCCCGCCAGCGGACAGCCCATCGACATATATGCCCTGCACGGCAACTTCAGCTACGGCGACGCCCACGACCAGACCACACTCACCGAGGGCCGCCGCGAGGCCGTCACCGCACAGGCCGGAGGCATGCCCACCGACGGGCTGCCCGCCGACGTGCTGCGCCCCGCCAATGCCACCACGTGGGACCTGTTCACCAACGGGCTGCGCCACACCGTAGCCCAGAACCAGACCGGCCGCAACCTCACCACTGAGCACGCCGTGGGCTCTGAGCTCACCGACGGCCGCAGCGGAGCGCGCGCCACCCATGCCGCCGCCACCGACGGCTACGAGCTGAGCGACCTGCTCTACGCCCGCGCCTACAACAAGCCCCGCCGGACGGAGGCACACCAGCTGACCTTTACACATTTGCTTTCAAAGATAGTGGTCTACCTCATACCCGGCGAGGGTATGAGCGCAGACCGCATCTACCAGTCGTCCATTCCCACGGGCTACCACGTTCGCGAGGGCAAGACCGAGTGGGCCGCCACCGTCGAGCTGATGAACACCCGGCTGGCCGCCGACCTGACGCTGCGCAAGGGCAAGGCCGCCGACAACAAGGCCCTCGACACCGACCCCGCCACCGACTTCTACACCGTCAGCCCCGTCGGTGACACCGAGGACATGATCTACTGCCACATGCAGTACGATGCCGCCGGCACCACCGTCGCCGTGCCCACCGACCCTGCCGACCCCACCGCCACCGTCAATAAGCTGGCCTACGCCATGGCCGAGGCCGTCATCGTGCCCCAGACCGTCAGCACCGACGGTTCCGCCACCGGCACCGCCGTCGACCTCATACGCATATCGCTGCCCTCCGGCGGCGAGTTCTACGTGAAGAGCGACCCCACGCTCAACTACCAGACGAGCCACAGATACGTCTATTACGTCACGCTCAACGCCACCGGACTGACCGTGGCCACCACCATCATGGACTGGACGGACGCCTCGGAGACCGAGTTCCCCACCGACCAGCGCCAGCCCGATGCCGACCTGCTGCCCGACCCCGTCGTGGGCGACCTCTACTTCAGCGACGGCACATGGGGCTCACGCGCCGACTACCCCGCGAAGACACCCGTCGGCATCGTCTTCAGCACCAACACATCCGCCAAGGACAAGGCCTTGGGCTACAAGCACGGCTACGTCATGGCGCTGCGCAACGTAGTACCTGCTGACAGGTACTGGGCAAAGTCAACAACGACGGCCTACACAACGCAGATGACCGACGCACTCGTGGCTGGAAACATCGCCGATGTCAAAGCCGACCTCGACGGACTGACGCACTGCCGCACGGCACTCAGCAGAGCTACCACAGTCACCGATCTGAATGCCATCTACGCTGCCAATCAATACTCGGTAACTCCCCCCACATTCTGCTCGGAGTGGTATTTGCCTAGCATCGGACAGCTCTACCTGCTGTGGGTCAATCTGGCGGGCTACAGTGCCGATATGAAATGGTCAGCACAAAGCCAATATTGGCGGGTTAGCAATTCATCTGCAGATCCGACTGGTTCAGATGCTGCAAATTGCATTACGCTAATGAACCAATTCCTGAAGGACCACGGACTGACGACTGACGAGTTCGATGCCTTCTTCAATAATTCCTCAAGTTCTGAGAATGATGGTTTCTGGAGTAGCACTGAAAACTCGGCAACATCTGCCTACTTCTTTTACCACGAGACTTACAAAGGACTGGGCTACTGTTTTGGCAAGGCATTAGGCTCTCCCGCACGCCCCCTCAAGGTCCGCCCCGTCCTGGCCTTCTGACGAAATGAAATTATGAAATAAGCAATGACGAGATGACTATGATGATGACAAAACAACATATACGGAGTTTACAGCATGCAGCGACTGTGTCGCTGCCCCAGCGTCCCCTGCGCTCCCTGCTGGCCACGACCGCCCTGCTGCTGGCCCTCACCGCCTGCAGCTCCGCCTCCGACGATGCCGCCGCCCCCGCTACCCCCGTCGCCCGGACGCAGGGCAGCATGCCGCTCACGGTGATGGCCGCCAGCCCGGCCGCAGGCACCGCCGAGACCGTAGTGGCCACCACACGCACCAACGGCTACGACGTGCAGAACTACAACTACCTGCACGCCGACTACACCGGCGACGCGCCCACACGCCGCGTGGGACTCTTCGTGCTCCGCTCCGGACAGAACAGCACCACCACCAGCGAGTCAAACTACGAGCGCATGAACGTGGCGTGCAACAACACCACCACGCTCTCCACGCAGTGGAACAAGCTCAACTACACCGCCGACGACAACCAGCTATACTACCCCGATGCCGACACACAGCCCATCGACCTCTATGCCTATGCACCCTACAACGCCGATGCAGCGGTGAGCGACATCTCGACAGACCAGATTGCATTCACTTTGTCGCAAGACCAGACCGCCACCACCGACTACGTAGGCAGCGACGTGCTCTGGGGCTGTGCCGGCACGGGCAGCAACATCACCGCAGCCGTAGCTAACGACGGAGCCTACGGACTGCTTCAAAAGGGCATTGCAGGCCGCTACGAGGTGTCGGCCCATGAGTACCACCGCATCGTCAGCGACACCGACATCCCTGAAGGCAAGGTGAACAACAGCACCTACTACAAGGAGAGCGCGACGGCCGCCCACGCCGTGGTGCCCCTGCTGCACCGAGGGGCCAAGGTCATCGTGCGCTGCAACACCCACGGCATGGACCTCGACCGCCTGAAGAATGCCACCGTACAGCTGCGGCTGCCCCATGTGCAGGGCCAGCTGACGCTGAGCAACGGCACGTTCACCGCCGACGACACTGAGGACACGCGCGTGAAGAATATCACCCTGACCTCGCGACTCGGCATAGCAGCACCCGCCGCCTCGCCCGCGCTCGAAGGCGCACTGCAGAGCGACAAGACCACCGCCGCCACCACCGACGACGACGCAAAATACTACACCTGCGCCGCCGTCGTCGTGCCGCAGACCTACAGCGCCGATGCGGCATACAACCTGATAGAAATCGACCTCTACGGCAAGACCACCGCCCACGACGACGGGGCCACCGTCACCGACAACCCCATGATAGCCACCTACGGCTTCAATCCCACGGAGGCCATCCAGTTCGTCAGCGGCAAGCGCTACGTCTTCGACGTCACCGTCCGCGCCAGCACCATGACCGTGGCGCTGACCGTCGAGGACTGGGCCGACGGCTCGCTCGGCGACATCACCGGCACCGGGCTGGGCTCGACGCTCGACGGCACCGTGACCCACTACACCTTCAACGCCGCCATGGACATCAAGAAGGACCCCGTCGTGGGCGACCTCTACTTCTCCGACGGCACATGGGGCACGCTGGCCGACAACACCAGCGGAGCGGAGAAGACCGCCGACGACATCATCGGCATCGTCTTCTCGACCGAGACCTCCGGCATCGACAAGTCGCTTGGCTACCGCCGAGGCTACGTCATGGCGCTGAAGGACGTGAGCGTCGGCAACTGGTGTACCAACACAAGCAGTCTGCAAACGACAGCCATCACCGGCGCACAGTATGCCAGCACGGTGAAGGAGACACAATGGAACAGCATCACCACCGACATGGATGGACTGACACGCTGTAAGACGGCCCGCAAATACTGCACCGACAACAGCATTGACGAGTCGAACCTCACCGCCATCATGGCTTGTGTGAACTATACCCCCGCCGCCCCGGCGAAAAGCAGCGGCTGGTATCTGCCCACGGTAGGACAGCTGCATCAGATCCGTCTCAGTTTTGCCACCGCGTATAGCACGCAGCTGTCAACGCTTGCAAATTATACGTATGAAACCACTGGTACTACTCCATCTCTAAATTTCCGTCTGGCTTCTACTGGCATACATACTAACGTAACTAATGCCATTAACACCTACGTGACAGGGAAACTCCCCAGCGGTTATTCGGACTATACGTCGTTCGAAGGACATATACTCTTCTCCTGCACTGAGCGAAACGGCTCACAAATGTATGCCATAGACAGATTGACAGATTCGATATATCTCTCTGGCAATCACAATAAGAGCAAGACAGATAATTACGTCCGCCCCGTGCTGGCCTTCTGATGCGCATATATATAATAAGGTATAAACGTAAATAAAAAAAATATTAAAGTATCGGCGATATGACAGTGAAACGAACGACGATAACAAAAGCGGTCATGTATGTTGCAACCCTGTTGCAACTGATGGCCTGTGCCGCCGACGAGCTGGACCGGCAGCAGGCCTACCAGCAGGTCATCGACAGCGACGCCGGCCCCTGGCTCCTGTCGGTAGCCCTCGGCGGCAACCCGTCTGCCGCTGCCACCAACGGCAGCGAGTATGTGATAGTGGGCGGTGCCACACGCGGCAACAGCTACACCCCCGCCGGCGGCACGCTGACGCACGGATGGCAGAACGTCGGACTGCTGCACGAGCGCAACAACTCGCGCGTGGGCCTTTTCACCCTGGCCAAGGATGGCAACCAAGTTACCGACCCGTCGTGGGAGAAGTTCAACGTTTCGACCGACGCCACCAACGGCGCCGAGGCCTTCGATGCCACCGCCTATCCCGCCTGGACCCACCTCAACACCACGGGCTACGGAACCAACCAGCTCTTCTATCCCGAGGCCAAGGCCGAGCTGGTGGATGTCTATGCCTACGTGCCCTACGTGTCGCAGGACGTGATGAAGAGTGACGCCCAGCTTGGCGCAGCTACCGATTTCGAGAATATCGAGAGTCAGGTCATCAAGTACACGCTGAAGACCGACCAGACCGCCGAGAACGACTACATCGACAGCGACATCCTCTGGGGCAAGAACACTGAAAACGTATCGGCCCAGCAGTTCGTGCGCCTGCGCCACAGCGCTACGCTCATCGGCCCGCAGGGGGCCTTCATCCGCCGCAACACCACCGACATGCAGCCCGACGTGGCACTCACCATGCACCACAAGACGGCCAAGATCGTCTTCCGCCTCACCGCCGTGGGCATGCAGCAGGAGAAGCTGCAGAACGCCGTGGTCAACATCAACGTGCCCTACATTACCGGACAGCTGAACATCAAGACGGGAGCCTTCACCACCGAGGGCACGGCCGGCCAGCATGCCGTCACCATGACGTCGCACCTCGGCATCGAGGCCCAGGGCGCCACGCCCACCGTGCAGGGCAGCGTCACCGACGGCACGCCCGCCAAGACCTACTACTGCTGCTCGGCGCTCATCGTGCCGCAGGTGGTGTCGAAGGCCTACCACTTCACCGACATCACCCTCTACGCCAAGGCCACGGCACAGACCACCGACACACCCACCGACGATAACTGGAGCACGCTCAATCCCCCGACGGCCAACTACTCGTGGAGCCCATCGAAGGAGTTCACCTTCGAGAGCGGCAAGCAATACATCTTCGACATCACCGTCACCCCCCAGCAGCTCACCGTCAGCACACCCTACGTGCTGCCGTGGAGCGAGGCCGGCAACTTCAGCAACCCCAACGTGGATGCCAAGCTCAAGGCACCGCTGCAGGCCGGCGTGCTGCTGTTCAACGACGGCTCGTGGGGCTCGCTGACCGACAACACCAGCGGACAGGTGAAAACCGCCGACCAGGCCATCGGCTACGTATTCCGCGTGGGCACCACCGCTGCCGACCAGACACTGGGCTACAAGAACGGCTATGCCATGGCCCTGCGCGACGCCACAACGACCGGCACGTACGACGCCAAGTGGCCCGCCAACACGGAGATGGCGTGGGCCGACTCGTATGAGTATGCCTCCGGCAGCAACGTCATATCGACCGTAGTTACAGGACACAACACTGGTACGTTTAAAACCGGCAATACCGCCTACGACACCCGTACCGGAGGCACGTACGACGGCCCCGCAATGGCTAACATGCTGCGAAACGACCTCGACGGGCTGACCTACTGCCGCACGGCGAAACAGACCGTCGGCGATGGCAACAAGTCGCACCTGATAGCCATCATGGCCGCAGAGAACTATAAGAACTACCCGAAGGCCGTACCGCTGAAGAAGACCGTACAGTTGACCGACCCTGACACCGGAATGCCACTATATGAAAGCGATGGCGTGACACCCAAGACCGAGGAGCGGGAATGGGCCAGCGAGTGGTATCTGCCCAGCGTGGGCCAGTGGATGGCCATCATGGAATCGACGGGCGTACGCCTGCGCTCGTCGATGGAGCAGGCCACGCAGAGCGGCTGGGCCAGTGAGACACCCACGGGCTTCAGCTTCTACCGCTGGCAGGTGGCCGGCGATGCCAGCAACTGCATCGCCAAGATCAACCAGGTGATGCAGAGCAACGGGCTCAGCGAGGGCACCCACTACGACCGGTTGCGCTGCGGCCCCGTCGATAGCTGGTGCGCCCGCTTCTGGACCAGCAGCGAGGTGTGGGGCAAGTGTGCCTGGGCCATCTACTTCAACGGCAACGCCGGCAGCTACGACAACATTCTGAAGAACACCAGTCGCCCCGGCTCGGGCAGCTTCGACAACAAGCGATGCTACTACCAGGTAAGGCCTGTGATAGCCTTCTGACGACATAATAGGTGATAGTCTTTTAAGCAATATAACAAGGAGCAAGACATGGATATGAATACGACAACACGATACACCCTGGCCGCCGCAGCGGCAGTGCTGCTGACAGCATGCAGCGCCGGCGACGACATGACCGCCGTGAACGGCGACGGCCCAGTCATACCGACATCCGCCGTGCGCGGCGACACCATACCCCTCAGCGTCCGCTGTGTCATGGGCGACGACGGCCGCGAGACGAGCGGATGGGGTGGCACCACGCGTACCTTCACGTCGCAGGACGAGACGCATGTCACCGCTGGGCGTACCGTCTATTTCTGGGCCGACGAGCACCTCAAGCCCCTCGGGCTGACGCTTGCCGAGGCCACCGACAACGTGGCGGGCTCGCCCGACTGCCGCGAGTACATAGCTGCATGGGCGCTCCAGAGCAACGGCGCAGGCTCGTGGACAGGCTCTCCCACCACGCAGTACTATACGCCGTCGGGCTATCCCATCGACCTCTACGCCCTCTGCGGCAATTTCCACGACAAGACATTCACCGCCGGTCAGGCCCGCGACAACAGCCTTGATGCCGCCACCACATGGGAAAAGCTGACCGCCGCCCAGGTGGTAGTGACAGACCCGGCGTCGGGCGAGGTAATCAGCCGCGGCGACCGGCCGCTGGCCGAGCACACCGTCAAAGACGACCAGTCGCTCGGCAACGACAAGTACACCGACACCGGAGCCTTCGCCGCGGGGGTCGACGGAACGTCGGACAACTACTTCGCCAGCGACCTGCTCTACGGGCGCGGCTACGATCGCGAGCCGCAGGTGGCCGCGCAGCCTGTCATCATGAGCCACCTCATGTCGAAAATCGAGGCCTACCTCATACTGGGCGACGGACTGACCGCCGACAACATCGTGCGTAACAGCACGCACCGCGCACGCGTCAGCGTGGTCAACACGCTGCGCACCGCCAGGCTGACGCTCCGCAAGCAGGTAGGCAGCAACAGACAGGAACCCAACGGACGGAGCGGCGACGCCGCATCGACCGACTACTTCGACATCGAGGCCGTGGAGCCCTACGATGCCGGATATGACGAGGTAACTGACGAAGACGGCACCCATCAGGTGCCGAAGATTGCCCCGGCCAACATCGAGTGCCTCATGCAGTACAACAAGTCGGGCGAGAGCGTCAGCGTGCCTAACGCCGAGACTGGCGTCAGCGAAGTCAAGACGGCCTATGCCAAGGCCGAGGCCATCGTCGTGCCGCAGTACGTGGCCGACCTGACGCAGGCTACGGTCGATGCAGCCGGCAACTACGTCATCGACGAAACCACCGGACTGCCCCAGGGCGCCCAGGATGTCGCCGTGCTGAACATCGTGCTGCCGGCCGACGCCGCCGGCGATGGCACGCTTACCTACCAGTTCCGCGCCAAGATACGCTTCAAGCCCGGGTGTCGCTACGTGTTCTACATCACGCTGAAGCCCACACCCATCGACATACAGGTCACCGTGGTCGAGTACACCAACAACGACCGCACGGGCAACCTCATCATACAGTAAGCACGAACGTTACTCTTATAATTGATACGATATGACATACAACCTTCTGAAGACATACATTGCTGCCGCACTGACGACCCTGACACTGGCGGCGTGCAGCGAGAGCGAGGCACCGACGGAACCCGGACAGCCCGCCGCCGGCATCATCCGCTTCAGCGTGGGCGTGGGCAACGAGACCGCCACCCGCGGATATACTACCGACACATACTCCGGCACCACCCACAACACACCCTACCAGTGGGTGGGCGAGGAGCAGGTGGCCATCAAGCTGAAGAGCAACATCAACTCGGCCAACCGCGGCACCTCGACCTACGAGACCAAGGTGTTCAACTATGATGCGGACCAGGGCAAGTTAGTGCCCGGCACGGACAACTACTTCTTCTGGGTGTCGGCCGCCGAGACCGTCAGCGACATACGCGTATGGAGCTACGGCACCCGCGGCACCGCCGCCGACGCGATGAAGACCGACCCGATAGACCAGCCGTTCCAGCTGGATGCCGACCAGAATGCCGACCCCAACTACGTGCGCGAGCTGATGTATGGCGCCCCCAAGAAGTCGATCAGCTTTACCGACGAGGTGCAGCGCATCCCGCTCTACCACCAGTGCGCACGCCTGGTCATCAAGGTGCAGTACGACGAGGATACCGACCCCAACAGCACCGGCTTGGTCACGTCGGTGACCCAGGCCTGGGTGGGCTCGCCGTCAGCATCGTCGGCCGGACAGCGGTTAGTGCCCATTCGCGCCAAGTTCGGTGCCAACCGACTGCTGTTCGACGAAAACTATGGCACATGGTATCAGACGGGAACCACCACCGCACTGGCTGACAACGCCAGCGGCACCGGCGACAACTTCGGACTCATAACCATGCGCGACGACGCGACGGGCGTCACTGGAACGCCCACCAAGGCAGCGCCGAAGGTGTTCAGTGCCGTGGTGATGCCCTGCACGTATGTGGCTAATGCGCCGCTGTTCACCGTCAAGGTGTCCAAGAGCTACCGCAACCCCGACAATTCCGCCAACATCACTGACGACTACTATGCCTACGTGCCGCAGACGGCACAGCAGGTAAAGATGGGCAACCAATACACCTACACGCTGACGCTGAAGGACACCCGCCTGGTGCTCGAGAGCGTCACCGTCACCGACTGGCAGGAAGGCACCGCCCCCTCGACCGAGCTCACCGGCACCGGCGTCTATACCGTGGGTGGCGTCACCTTCAGGATGATGCCCGTGCCCGGCGGCGACTTCACGATGGACTTGTATGGCGTAGCGGGGCCAAGCGCTTATTTGAATAAGACATATACAGTAGCAGGGTCGCTCAGCGACTACTATATCGCCGAGACACAAACCACCAACGCCCTGTGGAATGCCGTGATGGGCTCGAAGCCTACAGGTCAGAGGAGTAGTGCGGACAATGCGCCGGTGGCGCGTGTCGAACGCAACAAGATTATAGGCAGCGACCGGACAGGCACTGCCGCCGACTGCTTCATCAAGAAGCTCAACGACCTGACGGTCAGCCAGCGCCCCGCCGGATGGAAATTCACCCTGCCTTCCGAGATGCAGTGGAAATATGCGCAGCGCGGTGGTGCTGCCTCGCAGGGCTACAGGTATGCGGGTAGCAACACCGCGACGGAGGTGATACAGACTAACAGCAGCATATCTTGCTCGGATGCTAATTTCCTCGTCAAGCAGAAAGCCCCCAACGAACTGGGCATCTACGACATGTCGGGCATGCTGCAGGAATTTGTACTCGACGACTTCGACAGCTATTCCGGCTGGACAGCTGGAGGCACCAAGAACGTAGGCAAAGACTATGTATATAGAGTCTCGGGCAGCAGCTTCACGTGTATGCGCTGCAACGGCAGCTATGCAAATCCGGCTACATGGAATGAGTGTAAAACCCGTGTGGACGGATGGAGCAATGGTGCAGACGGCCACGAGCACGTCGGCTTCCGCCTGGCCCTGGTGCGCGAGACTACCGACATCGAGCCTCAGGTGGGCCACCTCTACTTCTCCGACGGCTCGTGGGGCACGCTGACCGCCAACACCAGCGGCAAGACGAAGAACGCCGCCGATGCCATCGGCGTCGTATTCTCCACCGAGCCCAGCGACAACGACCGCAGGATGGGCTACACCCACGGCTACGTCGTGGCGCTGAAGTTCGCCGGCACCTACACCGACGGCAACCCCGAGAAGTTCGCATGGGGAGCAACCGACGCCACCAAGACGACGCAGGTGACCGACAAGCTCAACGATAATTGCGATTACAGTGCGGTGGACGGCGACGCGTTTAAAGATATGGATGGGTTGACGCATAGCGCGACGGCCCGCGCCAATGCCGAGTCGTCAGCCACCTATACGATGGCCGACCTGCCGGCATTCTGGGCAGCCTCCTATTATTACAATAATGTGGTGAAGGCTCCGGCAGTCAGCAGCGGGTGGTACCTGCCCAGCTTCGGACAGCTGTTCTCGCTCTTTGTCAACGCCGGTTTAGATCTCAGCGATAATCTTTTTCAGTATCAAAGTGGACTGGTAGGGCCATATGGTGCGCTACCAAGTAGTGGAACATTACATATAAGAGCAGCTGATGACTCAAAAAGGCTTAACGCTGCCGTCTCCACCATCAATGGCTGGATGGGCGGCACCAGCTTTGACCCTCTGCCTGCTCCCGCCTCCACTGTACAGTATATGACGAGCACGGAAGTTACAGCAGCCTATTATTGGTATCTGCAGACGACAAGTGACTCTACAATAGATATTGACTGGGGTGAAAAGCAAAACGGCCGCTACGTCCGCCCCGTGCTGGCCTTCTGACATGACTATAAATATATTAATGTGAACGATATGATGAGACGACAGACGATATACCAACTGCTGGGAGCGGCACTCGTGACGGCCGCGACAGCATGCTCTGAGCCGGCATTCGACGACACGGCTCGCAGCACAGCCGACGCAGGCTACGGACCGCAGCCCGGCGAGGCGGCCCTGCGGCTCAACGCCACGGTCGATGGCGCCTACGCCGTCACGCGCGCCGGCACGCTGGCCGACGGTCGCGGCAACGATGCCACCGACGCCGACGGCCACAAGACCGACATACAGAACACCTGCCTCGACGAGGGCGAGCTCTTCTACGCCTACTTCCCCTATGGTGTGCGCGTGGGCGACAAGACATGGGACACCCACGCCACCTACCGCACTGGGGCCCTGGCCTCGGGCAGCACCACGAAGCGCACGTGCAGCGTGACCGACGGCAGCCGTCAGCCGTACTACATCGAGACCGCCACGAACGTCAAGGTGGCGGCCTTCTACCCCTGCTTCGACAAGGACGACGACATGGTGGAGGACGCTGCCGACGGCGACAAGATCGTGACCGAGAACACGACGAGATTCAGCGTGGAGAACGACCAGTCGTCCACCGACGGCTACAAGCGCTCAGACCTGATGTTCTGCATGCTCGAAAATATCACGCGCGACAAGTCGAAGGACACCGAGGTGAAGCGCGATGTCACCTTCCAGCACAAGCTGTCGAAGCTCACCGTCACCGTCACGTCGAAGGAAAGCGACGACCGCCCACTCGTCCAGCAGATACGCATCGTGGGCGGCAACCGCACCGTGACATTCAATACAGCACTGTATGGCTACATAACAGACGCGAGCGGAGCCATTTTTCCAGGCGACTACACAGGCTTGACCCTCGGTGCCACGAGCAACCCCGCGTCGCATCAGGACCCCGTCACGATGTACCGCGCCGCCTCCGCCACAGCCGTCCAGGTGACCGCCTCGGCCATCCTGCCGCCGCAGACCATTACGCAGGGCAGCCACCTGCTGGAGCTCGTCACCAACCACGGCATCATCACCTACCGACTCTCGGCAGACGCCACGCTTGAGGCTGGCAAGAACCACTCGCTGACCATCGATATCACGCTGGCCTACTACAACAAGACGGTCGATCTGGAACCGTGGACGGTGACCGACTGGAACGAAGGCACCGACTATGCCGATGTGCCGATGGGCCTCGTGGTCTATAACGGCAGCAGCGCGGCCTCGCGCTTCCACATGCGCTACATACCGGCCACCGAAGCTCTTGGCGAGTTCTACATCGCCGAGACGGAGCTCACGTCGTCCGTATGGGATGCCGCCACCGGCTCTTCCTATGGCAATAGCAATATCCCCATGCTGCTCGGCAACAGCGTGATAACGAATACCACCCTGACGGCGACGAGCGGCACGCTCAGCGGCATACCCGAGGGATGGCAGCTGGCCCTGCCCACCAAGGAGCAGTGGCTGGCAGCCGCCGGCACCCTGTCGAGTGACGCCACCGACGCGTGGCTCTCGGGCAACAGCGGCGGACAGCTGCACCCCGTATCACAGCTGGCACCCAACGCCAACGGCCTCTACGACATGTGGGGCAACGCCGCGGAGTGGGTCAACGACGGTGGCACCGTCAAGGCCATCGGCGGCTCCTACGCCGATGACGCCGCCGACAACACCACCAGCACGCCCACGGTGGCCGCCTACCGCCTGGTGCTCGTGCCGTCGTCCATCACCCGTACCTTCGCCTATACCGGTGCCGTGCAGACGATGACCGCCCCCTACACCACCCGCTACACCATAGAGTGCTGGGGAGCCAGCGGGGGCGATAAGGCCTCTACAGCGGGCTCAGCCTACAGCACCTTCGGGGGCATGGGAGGCTATGCAACGCGGACAGTGGAAATCACCGAGGGCTCCACCATATACATATATGTGGGTGGTGAGGGTGTCAGTAACAACAAAAAGCTGACCACCAGGGTTGCCGGCGGATGGAACGGCGGCGGCACAGCAGGCCTGACCTATCACAATGAGTATGTGAACATGCCCGGCGGTGGCGGTGCCACCCATGTGGCCACCCAACCCGTGGGTGAAATCACGGCAACCAACGACCTCTGGACGGGCTCGACGGCCACCCCGAAGGCTGGACTGATAGTTGTGGCGGGCGGTGGCGGCGGTGCCGGCCATGCGAATAACAACGGCGGCTACGGCGGCGGCACCAGCGGAGGCTTCGGTACTGCCAATGCTGGCGCAAGCTATTACACGAATTGGTACTGCACCGGCTCGAAGTCTAAAGGCGCCGACGGAGCCGACCAGCCATATAAACAAAGTAGCTCGGCCGAGGGAGCGGCCGGTGGCGGAGGAGGCTACATAGGCGGCAATGCCCGGCAGTCGTTCACCAATGCGGAAAACCAGAACACCGGCGGCTGCGGTGGCAACAGCTGGGTAGGCACCGATGGCAGTGGCACTACCATTGCCGGCAATGCCTCGATGCCCGCGCCCGGCGGCGGCACCGAGACGGGCCACGACGGCAACGGCTTCGTGCGCATCACGTACACGATGCCGTGACGCGCCGAGGCATATAACCTATAGAACAAGAATATATGTACAAAACAATATCGACAATGAATATACAGATGAAGCACATTCCGGCCATCGCCGCCCTCGCTGCGGCGGCACTGCTGGCCGCCTGCGCCGACGACACGACGACCGCCGGCGGCACCGCCCCGACGGACGGCATGCCGGAGGTGACATTCAGCGTGGGCACTGCGCCCGACGCCACGACGGCCATCAGCGTGTCGCGCGCCGCCGCTGCCGACGACCCGTACACCAACGGGCGCGCCGCCACCGACACCTACTTCCCCGGCAACGAGACGTTCTACGCCTACTTCCCCAGCGGCAACACGTCGGTCGATAATAACACGTACACCGTGCAGCCGCGCTCGGGCACCAACCAGTATAACGAGGTGGAGCCCGCCGGCCCCGTGCTCATGACGTCGGCCACCGCCGGCCACATGCAGTGCTACATGTGCTACGGCCGCAGCGTCACCAACGCCACCGCGTCGTTCGCCGTCACCCTGGACCAGTCCACCGCCGACGGCTACCGCCGCAACGACCTCATGTACGCCCTGGCCACGCTGGCCGGCAGCGGGCTGGCCACCAACTCGGGCAACAGCGGCTCAGCCCCCGTCACCTTCCAGCACCAGATGACGAAGCTCATCATCGCCGTGCGCACCACGATGGCCTCCGACCGCATCACCGCCATGCTGGGCGGCAGCGAACTGAAGATGAACCGGCTGAGCGTCATCGGCGGCTCGCACACCATCACCCTCAATACCGGGGCGACACCCGCCAGCCTGACCGACGGACAGACCGTCACCGGACGCCTGAACAACGACGACGGTCACTATATCCTCGTGGCCAACGACGGCGAGGGCATCACGCTGGGCTCCACCGCCCAGGAGTACGTCTGCCTGCTGCCGCCGCAGACCATCAATGCCGGCACGGCCCTGCTGCGCCTCGACACCAATGCCGGCACCATACGCTACCGCGTACAGGACGCCAAGACCCTCGCGCCCGGCTATGCCTACCGCATGACGCTCGATGCCAACTTCGAGGCCGGCACCGATGTCGAGATCCTCGACTGGGCCGAGACCCCCTGGACGCACAACACCCAGCACGTCACCGCCTCCGGACGCCAGTTCACCGTCACCAACGGCGGACGCCGGGCCTCGTTCAACATGGTACACGTAGAGGGCGGCCAATACACCCACAAGCAGCTGGCCGACGGCACCACCGACGTCCACGGCACCCTGCGCGACTTCTACATCGGCCAGACCGAGGTCACCCAGCAGCTCTATGCCGCCGTCATGGGGGCGCTGCCTGCAGGCCAGATTGTCGAGGGCGACGACTACCCCGTGAGCAACATATCATACAACATGCTGACCGCCCGCAACGGCTTCATCGACAAGCTCAACGAGCTGACGCAGGGCCAGCGCCCCGAGGGCTACATGTTCGCCCTGCCCAGCAATGCCCAGTGGGAGTGGGCGGCCCGTGGCGGGCGCAAGCAGACCACCGGCGACTATGCCGGGGCCACCGGCACTGGCGACGTGGGCGACTATGCGTGGTATAGCGCCAATGCCGACGGCGTGCCGCACCGCGTGGCCCAGAAGCGACCCAACGCGCTGGGCCTCTACGACATGACGGGCAACGTATGGGAGGCCACTGCCGACCTGTACTCCACCCTCGCCACCATTCCTTATTATGGCGGGCTTTCCAATGACGACCAAGGCATCGACTTCTGCCCCGTCAACCTGGGTCACACCGCGATGTTCTATCGTGGCGGCAGCATCAATCAGGATGCCGACGCTATGAAAATCACCAACACCGCCACCGACAATGGCGGACGATTAGTCACCGATGAGGGCGAGCGGCAGGGCCTGCGCCTGGCACTGGTCAAGCGGCCGAAGGTGGGTGCCCTCTATTTCTCCGACGGCTCCTACGGCACGCTGACCGCCAACAGCAGCGGCACCACCAAGACGGCGACCGATGCCATCGGCGTGGTGTTCATGAGCGGCACGTCGCTGCTCGACCAGCAGCAGGGCTACTACGACGGCTACGTCGTGGCACTTTATCTGGCCAACGGCGGTTCTACACTCTCATCAGGATGGGGTAAGAATGACAAGATATACACCATCAATAATATCCCCGATGAATACAATGCCACCAATTTTGCGGCTATCGTGGCCGATTTGGATGGACTGACGCACTGTAAGACCGCATACGCCATCAATGGCTACAGTTACACAGGCCTCTATGCCATCAATGCCGCTAACGCCTATGGAACGGCCAACCACACCGAGGCCGCAGCCCCGGCGAAGAGCAGCGGCTGGTATCTGCCCAGCATCGGCCAGCTCTATGCCACGGTGGTCAACTTTTCTGCGTCATCGTCCTATAACTCCCTGCTGACCGCCGCCTATAGCACAAGCAACTGGGGTGCACAATACAATGGCACGTATGGCTTTGCGTTATCAAACGGCAGTGCCTATTCTGACCTGAAGTCGAAGGTGAATGCCTTTATCACGGCAGCAGGACTGACCGGACAGGATGGAAACGCCTATGCGGCAGGAAAGTTCCAACAATACTTCACTAACTACTACACGTGGGCAAGTACCGAGGCTTATGCCGACCAGGCATGGTATATCAACTGGGGTGGCAAACTACAGTTGGGTACACAGGGTACACAGGGCCGCAAGAAAGCAGTATTGGACATCTATGCCCGCCCCGTGCTGGCCTTCTGACGACTATATGGAAACAAAATATCAGCGATACAAATGAAACACGACAACGATATGACAGCGAAACGAACGATACGAACGGTACTGTATTCAGCGGTCCTGCCGCTGACCCTCGCCGCCCTGTCCGCCTGCACCGAGAACGATGCCGCCGGCGGCACCACCGACGCCGACGCGCTGGCCCTGCGCACCATCACCGTCAGCATCAGCGACGGCTCCGCCGCCACACGCACTGCCGACGGACCCGCCTCGCACGCCGCCGGCTCCGCCACGCGCGCCGTGGGCAGCGACGACAGCCATGCCCCCACGGGCAGTGCCACCTACGGCAGTTTCGCAACGGACGAGAAAATCTACTGCTTCATGCCCGAGGGTCGCTCGCGGCTCAGTGCCGTATATACCGTCAGCGGCGACGCAGCCCGCGTCTCCGACGGCGGCGAGCCGCTCATGGCCTCGCAGCATGCCACGCTCGACGTCTTCGCCTATGCCCCCTGCGAGAAGGGCGGCGTCAGCGTCAACGAGCATACCGCCAGCTTCACCGTGCAGCAGGACCAAACCTCCCAGCTCGCCCTGCTGCAGAGCGACCTGCTCTATGCCGCCGGCACCGTGGCCCCCAAGGCCGACCATATAACCAACACTGCCGGCACCGATACCAAGCTCACCTTCAGCCACCAGTTGTCGAAGCTGGTGCTGCAGCCCTACTATACCAACGGTGCCGCCACCGTCACCGGCGCACGGATAGTAAGCGGCTACCGCACCACCGAGCTTACCATCAACGTAGGACTGATGCAGACGCCTGCCGCCACCGACAAGCATAGCGACCCCATCACCACGGGCAGTCCGCTCACCGTCTATAGCAACGCCACGGGCTTCGCGGCTCCCACCAGTGCCGCCGCCGCCACGTCGGCCCAGGCCCTCGTGTGCATCGTGCCCCCCCAGACCTTCGCCGCCGGCGAGAGCCTCATTCAGCTCGATGTCGAGGGCATCGGCACCATCACCTACGCCATCGGCTCCACGGCCCAGACGCTCACGGCCGGCAATGCCTACTTAGTGCCGCTGCCCATCAGCGCCACCACCGTCGGCACGGTCAGCATCACCGACTTCACCCCCGTCGCCTGGAGCTACGGCGACGATGCCGCCACCCACGAATATACCACCCCCCGCTCCCACCAGTACACCGTCACCGCCGCCGACGGCACCCCCGTCACGTTCGACATGGTGTATGTCGAGGGAGGCACATACAACAGCCGACCGCTCACCGACTTCTACCTTGGCAAGAGCGAGGTGACACAACAGCTGTGGGATGCCGTCAACGCCACTGCCGCGCCCAGCACGCTTACCGTTCCCGTCACCTCGCAGACCAAGACAGCCATGCAGCGGTGGATAGACAAGCTGAACACGATGACCGAGGGCCAGCGCCCTGCGGGCTACGAGTTCTCGCTGCCCACGATAAACCAGTTCCGCTACGCCTTCCACGGCGGCCGCTACAGTGGGGGCTACACCTATGCCGGCTCCAACGACCTCGACGAGGTGGCATGGCATGCCGGCAACCACAACAACGTCAGCTATACGGGCGATGCCAACTACAAGCAGCCCGTCATGCAGAAACTGCCCAACGAGCTGGGACTCTACGATATGGCTGGCAACGTAGGTGAGGTTGTATCCAGCCGATATTATGTTAGAAACGCAAATGGCTATATCGTTTCAATGATTGGAGGCCAATGGGAACTGGATCCTGATAATGATAGCTTTAAAGCAAATGATGATTGGCGAATCAATACAAATGGGAATCATACGGCCTACGGCTTCCGCCTCTGCCTGTCGCACCCCGAGGTTCGTGTGGGCGACATCTATTTCTCCGACGGCACGTGGGGCACCGTGGCCGACAACCCCGGCAAGCAGCCCATCGGCATCGTGTTCAGCACCGACCCCTCGGCCTACGACATAGAGCAGGGCTATACCCACGGCTATGTCATGGCACTGAAGGACTGCGCCACCGGCGGTGCATGGGGCGCGGCCACACCTGCCAGCAATACGCAGATGACCGACGAGCTGTTTGGATTCACTACCACCCGCTCTGCCAAGGAGGAGAACGACCTAAAGTGCGACGTCAACGGACTGAAGCACTGCCGCACGGCCCTGGCCAAGACCGGTGCCAACACGCTGAACGCCATGCAGACGGCTGCCCAGTACTGGCCCGCCAATGCCCCCACGGCCCACCCCGTTAGCAGCAGCGAATGGTATCTGCCCAGCATAGGCCAGATATATCAGTGGCTCGAGTCGTTCTCGAAGAGCTACGCCAACTATTATACCTACTTCCCCGTGGAGACCGACGGCACCAGCTGGACTTTTGGCACAAACCAGGCGTTTTATCTGAAAGAAACCGGCTCTGCAAGTCCATATACGACTGTGGGCGACGTCGTGCTAAAGGCTGTAGATAGCTATGTGCGGACACAGCTTACGACCACGTATCAGTCGCTCTATACGACTCTTTTCGACTCCTCGGTCACCACGGGCAAGCTGTGGTGGTCCAGCACGGAGCTGTCTGCCACGGTTGCATGGTATCTGCAGTATCACGGCTCGGGTCATGGCGACGGAAAATACCGTGTCCATATCTGGGGCAGTCAAGCCAAGACCGTGACGACAGACGCATCCTCGGGGACTTCGATATTCACCCGCACCTACATACGCCCTGTCCTGGCATTCTGAAAACGGCATCTAAAACAGGAAATAATATAAATGGCGAGATATGATGAAAAAGCTATATAAAGAGACAATGGTCATAGGGACTGCCGCAGCAGTGCTGCTGCTCTGCGGCTGCTCCGAGCAGCAGGAGGCGCAGCAGGCCGCCACGGACGGCCGCGTGAGCACCATCAGCGTCAGCGTGAGCCACGGCGCCACGCGGGCCGGGGCTGCCAACGGCGCCACGCGCGCCACTGCCGCCGACATGACGAGCGTCGGGCGCTTGAGTGCATTCAACAGTGGCGACACGTTCCTGGCCTTCATGCCTACGGCGGCGCGCCACACGTCGGCCCCCTACCAGGTCAGCAGCAGCGGCGGCGATACGTATGCGGCCACCGTCTGCGCAGGCTACGAGCCGCTGTCGGCTCCCAGCGTGGACGGCACGCCGCTCTACGGCTACTACCCCTACAGCACCGACGGCACGGCGTATGGCGGCGTGCGCGTCACCGACGCGTCGGCCACGTTCACCGTGCAGCAGGACCAGACCACCGCCGACGCCTACGAGCAGAGCGACCTGATGTATGCCTCGGGAACCGTCAACGCCTCGGGCGTGGCTTCGCTCACGTTCCGCCACCAGATGGCGCAGCTGGTGCTGCGGCCATATTCGGCATCGGACTATACGGACGGAACGGACGGCCACCCCACGCTGACGATGAAGAGCCTCGAGATAGTCAGCGGCAGCCGCACGGTGGCCCTGGCCACGATGCCAGCCTTGACCATCGGCGAGACGCGTGGCGACGCCATGACGCCCGCCGCGCCGCTGCAGGTGTTCAGCGGCTCCCAGGCCCTCAGCTACTATGCCGACCAGACGACCGCCGGCGCTACCACCGGCGGCGCCACGCCCTACTACTGTCTGGTGCCCCCGCAGCAGCTGTCGCAGTCCACGGCTTTCATCCGCCTGGAGTGCGAGGCCAGCTATGGCGGCGGCGCCCCGCAGACCTTCAGCGTCACCTACCGGCTGACGGCCGACCGCACGCTGGCCTCCGGCTCCAGCTACACGTTGCCGCTGCCCGTCACGCCCGTCGCGACCGACGTCGAGATAGCGGCGTGGAGCGAGACGGCCTGGACGGAGACCACCGACCTCGACTACGGCTCGGGCAACTATGCCAACAGCGGCAACATGGCCTTCACCGTCGGCGGCGTGCCGTTCAACATGGTGTATGTCGAGGGCGGCGGCTTCACGATGCCCGTGGCTACGCGCACTGCCGAGAACGCCATTGGCACAGTCTATCATGTCAAGGGCTCGCTCAGCGACTACTACATTGGCGAGACCGAGGTGACCGAGGGCTTGTGGAAGGCCATCAACACGTCCTCTGCATACACCAACGGTGCCAGCTATCCTAAATTGGAAGTTCCGTATAATAGTGCGCAGTCGTTCGTTAACCAGTTGAATGCCGCCACCGAGAGCCAGCGCCCGGCGGGGTGGGTGTTCTCGCTGCCCACCGAGATGCAGTGGATGTACGCCGCCCGCGGCGGACAGAAGGGGGTTGAGAACGGCACCTTCGACTACGAGTGGGTCGGCTTCAACACGAAGGCTGATGCCCCGCAGTATGGCGTGATGGGATACTCCACAGCCCGTCTTCCCGCGCAGCCGGTAGCCTCGAAGAAACCCAATGCCCTCGGCATCTACGACATGGCCGGCAACGCATGGGAGTTCTGTATCGACAACTGGCGCGAATACACCACCGACAACGAAGACATCGGCCACGACTATTGCTACGATGCCGCCAACTCGACATTCATATTTCATAGCGGCTCGTTTGGCTTCTCGGGTGCCGACCTGGTCGGTGCCATGATCAAGACCCGCGTGCAGGGTTCCGACAAGAATAGCAAAAGCAGCGACTTCGGCTTCCGCGTGGCCCTGGTGAAGCGCAAGCCGCGTGTGGGCGACCTCTACTTCAGCGACGGCACGTGGGGCACGAAGCAGGAGTGGCCCGTGAAGGCCGCCGGAGGGGGCACGGTGAAGCCCGTCGGCATCGTCTTCAGCACCACAACGTCGGCCAAGGACCGCGCAGCGGGCTATTACAACGGCTATGTGCTGGCACTGGGGCGGTCGAACGCGGAGAAATTCTCTACGGCAGCCACATCTACTGGCTATGCCACCGACGGCATAACGACCAACGAGACCGCCACCCCCGCGAACATATTCAACCTCAACGTGAGCGCCACGGGCGTGGCTATCGGCCGTCCGCTGCTGGCCTCCGACCTTGACGGCCGCTCGCACTGCGAGGCCGCCCGTCGGTCGGCAAAGTTCAGCGACATGGCCGCCATCCAGGCTGCCCTTAGCTATTCGCAGCACACGGCTCCCGACATCTCGAGCGGATGGTATCTGCCCAGCATCGGGCAGCACTACCTATGGATTACCGCCTTCACCGACGCAGCCTCTGGCACATGGACGGTGCTGGGCACCACCGGCTATCAGAAGGCGAGTACTGACTATCGGAGCACCATCAACTCCTACATCACCAGCAGGCTCAGCAGCGCCAGCCAGTGGGCGACATTAGTGACTGATGATGGTGTAAACTACGGGTGGATGTGGTCCAGCTCGATGCACACCGGCGGCACCGCCTGGGGATTCTACCTGCAGAATAACAATACCTATTTCGGGCAATTCCCCCAGTCGCGCAACGACTTCTACGTCCGCCCCGTGCTGGCGTTCTGACGTTGGACATTGAACATTGAGCATTGAGCATTCTGACATTGAACATGATACATTGAACATTATATATTGACGATTATGATGACGATGAGACGATACATACACAGCGTACAGTGTGCAGCGATATTCTCGCTGCCCCTGCTGCTGCTGTCGGCGTGCGCCGAGCAGCAGGAGGTGGCGACGGCCGGCATGGAGGACACGCCCGGCGCCGTAGGCATCACCGTGGCCACTGCGGCCTCTGCCTCCGGCAACATCAATATGGGCACGCGCAGTGCTGGCGGAGCAGGCCGTGCCAGCGGAGCAGGCAGTGCCGGTGTCACCCGCGCTGCAACGGACCTGAACGGCGTGTTCACGGACGGCGAGCAGTTCTGGGCCTACATGCCCGACGCCTCGGGCCCCACGGGCCAGGCCTACACCGTAGTCGATGGCTCGGCGGGCACCACGCGCCCCGTGGTGCGGCCGCTCGTCAGCGACGGCAACGCTGCCACATACCCCATCTACGGCTACTGGCCCTACGCCCCTGCGCAGTGGACCACCGTCCCTGCCTCCCCGACGGCATGGACCAACGCCACGGAGAACCTGCTGTCGTGGAGCGTGGCGCAGAACCAGCAGCAGGACGACGACTACCGCCGCTCGGACCTGCTGTATGCCGAGGGCACCGTCAGCACCGCCGGCACGGCGGCCAACGACCTCGGCACTGTCGGCGGCACTGCCACTTCCGCCGCGAAGCTCACCTTCCAGCACCAGATGGCGAAGCTCATCCTGCGGCCCTACGCCACGGGGGCCTCGACGAAGATGACGCGCCTCGCCGTCAGCAGCGGCTACCGCACGGTGGCCCTTGCGGGTCGCGCGCCGCTCACGTTCGGCGAGCCGTCGGACGAGCTGACGTCTGCCAACGTGCTGACCGTCTATGACGCTGCGGGCGGCGACGGCGTGGAGCTGCCCGTGGAGGCCTCGGCCCAGGACTACTGCGTGCTGCTGCCGCCGCAGATGCTGCAGCAGGGCACGCTGGTGCGCCTCGTGACGGCCTCGGGCATCCGCATGAACTACCGGCTGACGGCCGCCACGCGCATCGAGAGCGGCCATGCCTACCGCATGACGCTGCCCGTGCGCACGTTGTCGATGGATGTCGATATCGCCGACTGGACGGAGGTCACGTGGAACTACGGCTCGTCGGAGGAGATTGCCCCCGGCAGCACCCGACAGTTCACCGTGAACGGTGAGCGGTTCAATATGGTGTATATCAAGGAGGGTAAAAACACGCTGACCGTCAACAGCGGCTCCAGTGACCCCAACCGGCCTGCCATCACTTTCAACGAAGAGCTGAAACCTTACTACATGGGCGAGACAGAGGTAACCCAGGGGCTGTGGAAAGCCGTCATGGGCGGGCTGCCCACTACCCATGTGACCGCCTCCGGCAGCTCGCCGAAATTCACGACGCTGGTGCAGCAGGCCGTGGGCGACGACATCCCCATAGCCCGGTTGCCCTACAACCAGATAGACGCCTTCATCGTCAAGCTTAACCGGCTGGCGGCCTCGCAGCTGCCCTCAGGCTACCGCTTCGCGCTGCCCTCGGCATCGCAGTGGGTCTATGCCGCCAACGAGGCCAACGGCACCACATGGCAGCACACCTATGTCGGCTCCGACGTGCTCGACGACGTGGCCTGGCACAGCGGCGCCACCGATGCCAGCGGCGGCACGGCGCAGGGCGTGCCGCACCCCGTGGCCCAGCTGAAGCCCAACGCGCTGGGGCTATACGACATGACGGGCAACATGACCGAGTGGACATCGACCGCCAACCCGAAGAACACTGCCTACCGCATCAGCTGCGGCGGCACGTGGCACTGTATGGAGAGCGACGTCACGTTCCGGATGGCTCAGAGTGTCTATGGCGGCGGCACCTACCAGTCTGCGGTGAACTATGACTGGGGCTTCCGCCTGGCGCTGGTGCCCGAGACGGAATATACTACGTTGGCCGCGTTCAACGCATCCACGGACATCGAGGCCGTGCTACGGCTGTCGTCATCGACCACGGGCAAACAAGAGATCTCGCGGGGCATGGGCGGCGTGGTGGACCTCAACGGGGCCAGCCTTGGTGCCAATATAGTGCCAATTAACGCCACGGCGGGCCGCGTGCTGGCACTGACGAACGGCACGTGTGGCGGCATCGATCCCGCAGACGGCACGCCAGGCTCGGTGAAGTACCCCGGCTCGCTGGTGCTGGATGAAATGGTGCTGTCGTCCACCCTATTCACCGACGGTAAGGCCGTAACCATCCTGAGTGGCACGTACAAGAACATTCAGCACCACCTCAATAAGGGTTATACCACCAACACGGTGACCATCTGGGGTGGCAAGTTCAACGGCATCGACAACACCAACGGCGACAACTATCTGCAGCCCGTGGTGCTCTACGGCGGCGAGTACGTGAACAACCCCGTGGTCGACGGGAACCGGGTGAAGATAGCCCCGGGCTACAAGCTGGTGAACCGCGGCTCGGGTACGTACCCGTATGCCATCGTGGCGGAGTGAGGCATTCTGCCATGAGAAATGAGAAACGATGATACGACAATATGACAATATGACTATGATGACAATGATAACGAAACGTCACATACGGATCGTCTTTTATGCAGCGATTGCATCGCTGCCCCTGCTGCTGGCCGCCTGCAGCGAGGCCGCCGACGGCGGCAGCTATGCCACGGGCGACGGCGACGGGCTGGCACTGCGCTCCCTCACGGTGGGCGTGGCAGATGCGGGCACAACACGCGCCACGGGCGACATGGACACGCACACCAACTACAGTGCTTTCGCCGAGGGCGAGCAGCTGTATGTGGTGGCCTCCGTGGGGGCCAGTCAGCAGACGGCGGTATATCGGTGTGGCGAACTGAAGTCGGTGAATCTTGGCGACTTCTACTCGCCCGACTACCGGTATTACAACCATGCCGAGCCCGTCGGTGCACCGCTGATGGCGTCGGCCACGAGCGCGACGGAGATCAGTGCCTTCGCTCCCTACGAGGTGACTGCCAGCGGCAGCGGGGCTACGGTCAGCGTGACGCCGCTCACCACGCAGTTCAGCGTGCAGCAGGACCAGCGCACGCAGCTCGACCTTCGCGCCAGCGACCTGCTGTATGCCGAGGGCACCGTGGCCGCCGGCGGAACGACAGCGACGAACGCCGGCGGCGCGTGGCACCAGGCCGACAAGCTCAGCTTCCAGCACCAGCTGTCGCAGCTCGTCGTCCGCTTCGCCAACAGCGACGCCAACCGCCTATACCCCACGCTGCGGAGCGTACGCGTCACCAGCGGCTACCGCACCATCGCGCTCAGCATCTCGGGCGACGGCACCATGCAGACACCGCTGGCCAGCCACGCGCTGAGCGACCCGCTGTCGGCCGGCTCGCCGCTGACCGTGTTCACCAGCGACGACGGCGTAGAGATTAATAATAATGGTAACGTGGTTACGGATGGCGCAAAGCCACAACTCTCTTCTACCGATTACGTGTGCATACTGCCCCCGCAGACGCTCGCGGCCGGCACCACCCTCATACAGGCCGAGACCAGCGTGGGCACCATCAGCTACTACCTGCCCCAGGCGCAGACGCTGCTGGCCGGCCGGTCGTACCGCATAACGCTGCCCGTAGCCCCGGTGGCGCAGACGGGAGCCGTCGCCATCACCGACTGGGACGAGACCACGTGGACATACACCGCACAGGGCACCGCCACCACGGACACACAGTATCACGCCGACGGCGCACAGCTGTTCAACGTGGGCGGCGTGGAGTTCAACATGATACGCGTCAAGAGCGGCACGGCCACGAGCGGCGGCAGCACCTATACCGTCACGGACGACTACTACATCGGCGAGACGGAGGTGACGCAGGCCCTGTGGAAGGCCGTCATGAACGGCACGCTGGCGCGCACCCTCGGCGGCACGGTGGCAACGCCAATGATTGTGGGCAACAACTACCCCATGGGCGGCCTGGGCTACAACGATGTTCTTAAGACCGGCACCAACTATTTCTTCACGCGGCTCAACGAGCAGGCCGCCACGCAGCTGCCCGAGGGCTACGAGTTTGCGCTGCCCACCGAGCTGCAGTGGCGCTATGCCGCGGCCGGCGGGCGCTACAGCCACAACTACACCTATGCCGGGTCGAACACGGTGGGCGACGTGTCGTGGTACGGTGCGGGCTCGTCAGGCTCTACCCACCCCGTGGCCCTGAAGCAGCCCAACGAGCTGGGCCTCTACGACATGTCGGGCAACGCCTGGGAGTATGCCGTGGGTAGTGGCAACAACGTCTGCTACGGCGGCTCCTACTATGACGTTGCCGAACAGTCGGCTATCACTTGGGTGTCTGGCAGTGGCGGCGCCGACAACGCCGGCGGTACCCGCGGCTTCCGCTTAGTGCTGGTGCCCACCGCCCTGACCCGGAATTTCAGCTACACCGGCTCGGTGCAGACGTTCACCGCCCGGCGCACGGGCCGCTACAAGATAGAGTGCTGGGGCGCCAGCGGCGGTGCATCGGCCAACGCCACCGTCAATGCATCGACCACACCTGGAAAAGGCGGCTACGCCACGGGCTATGTACGGCTCGCCAAAGGCTCGAAGCTCTACGTCTATGTAGGCGGTGCAGGAGTCGAAAACACATCCAACGGCTCTGCCGCTAATGGTGGCTGGAACGGTGGCGGGAAAAGCGGGTCAAATTATACCAACGGACAAACCCACCATAGCAGCGGCGGCGGTGCCAGCGACGTGCGCACCGTACAGTGCGCGGCGGCAGCCAACTGGAAAGACAATGCCGACGGCAGCGAGTCCACCGATGCCTCGCTCATGAGCCGCCTCATCGTGGCCGGCGGCGGCGGCGGCATAGGCTACTACCAAAAACTCTTAGGCAACGCTACCGGTGGCGACGGCGGTGGACTGACGGGTGGCGACGGCGGAAAGAACGCTTGTCAGAATTCCGATTCACCCGATTATACCGTAACCCGTTTCAACACTGTGACTGCTCCATCCGGTGGCACACAGATGGCAGGCGGTGCGCCGGGCAGTGGCGGTGGCGGCAAATATGGTTCTACGACCTACAATAATCTGACTGGCGGTCAAGCCGGTTCATTCGGTAGAGGCGGCAACGCCAGTGCCTCATGGGGCGGCGGCGGTGGCGGCGGCTACTACGGTGGCGGCGGCGCTTCTGTGACGACGCACATTGTCAGTGGTGGCGGTGGCGGCTCGGGCTACGTGGGCGGCGTTGATGACGGCCAGATGACGGCCGGCAACGCCTGGATGCCCGCACCCGCCGGCGGCACCGAGCTGGGCCACACGGGCAACGGCTACGTACGCATCACGTGGATGAGCGAGTGAGGAATGAAAGGAATGAGAAATGAAAGAAATGAGAAATGAGAAATGAGAAATGAGCCCTGCGCAAATGAGCCATTGAGCCATGAAAGCCATGAGCGCGACGACATATAAAACGACGAATTAATAATAAATAAAACTGATGATATGCTGAAGACGATGATGAAGATGACGATTCGGAATATGCGGCCCCTACTGGCCACGCTGCCGCTGCTGGTGGCGTCCTGCACTGAAGCCACCGACGACACCACGGCGGCTATCGGGGCTGACGGCACCCTGCGGCGCGTCAGCGTGTCCGTGGGCGGTGCCGGTGCGCCGGCGTCGATGACGGCCACCACGCGTGCTGCGATGGCGTGGCCCCACGACGCGACGGCCACTACGCGGGCTGCACAGCTTGTGACGGGTGGCACGGTGGGCATGTCGGCTGCCGACGAGCGCAACACGGCGTTCGTGGCCGGCGACCAGATATACCTGCACCTTGACGACGCGCTGGTGCGGCCGGGAGCCGCCTACACGGTGGCCGCCGGTACGGGCACGATGGCGGGCCAGACGGTGGCCGTGCCCCTGGTGGCCACGGAGCCGCTGGTGAGCAGCAACGACGGTGCGACGCACGCCCTCTACGGCTACTACCCCTACGTGCGGGGCAGCGTGGCGGTGACCGACAACACGCGGTCGTTCACCGTGCAGCAGGACCAGTCCGGGGCCGACGGCTACACGCTCAGCGACCTGATGTTCGCCCAGACCGACGTCACCGCGAGCGGCACGACGCCGCCCGAGCCCGCGCTGACTTTCCAGCACCAGATGGCGAAGCTGGTGCTGCGGCCATATTCGGCATCGGACTATACGGACGGAACGGACGGGCTGCGCATCGCCCGCGTGACGCTGGTCAGCGGCTACCGCACGGTGAGCATCGTCGAGCCCTCGTCGGCCACGCCGACCGACCGCAGCGGCGCGAGCTACCTCAGCATCGTGGGCGCGACGCTCTCCGACCAGATCTCGACGCAGCAGCCGCTGACCGTCTTCAGCAGCAACGACACGGACGGCGACGCTACGAACAACAGCATCAGCGTGCATAAGAAAGCATCGGACTATACGGACGGAACGGACAAAGCCGGCGCCCTGGTGTGCCTCGTGCCGCCGCAGACGCTGAAGCAGAACGCCCCGCTCATCCGCCTGGAGACCAGCCACGGCGATGTCATCACCTATCTCGTGGGCGGTGCCAACAGCCTGGAGGGCGGCCGTGCCTACGTGCTCGACCTGCCCGTGGTGCCCGTGGGCTCGACGCAGGTCACGCTGGAGGACTGGACGACGGTGGATTGGACCTACACCAGCTTCTCCGACGCGGGCCAGGGCCACTACTCGGCCGCCGGTGCGCTGCCGTTCACCGTGGGCGGCACTACGTTCAACATGATGAAGGTCGATGGCGGCAACTACACCACGCTGCGCGGCGTCAGCGTCACCGGCTCGCTCTCCGACTACTACATGGGCGAGACCGAGGTGACGCAGGGCCTCTGGGAGGCCGTCATGGGCAAGCACGCCACCACGGGGTCGTTCTATAGCGCCCGCGTGGTCACCACCGACGGCACCGGGGCTTCCTCCGGCACCATCACGCCCACGGCGGCCTATACCATCATCGGCGACGACTACCCCATGGGCGGCCTGTGCCTGAACACCGTGACGAATGCCACCGGCTTCATAGCCAACCTGAACGCGCTGACCGAGGGCCAGCGGCCGCGGGGCTACCGCTTCGCCGTGCCCTCCGAGGCCCAGTGGGAGTGGGCGGCCCGCGGCGGACGCTACAGCCAGGGCTACACCTACGCCGGGTCGAACACGACGACGGAGGTGGCCTGGTGCAACGCCAACAGCGGGCAGAAGATGCACCCCGTGGCGCGCCTGAAGCCCAACGAGCTGGGCCTGTACGACATGTCGGGCAACATCATAGAGATGTGTGCCGACTATGCCACAGGCCTCTCCGGCAACGCGCAGCCGGGCAATTACACAGGCGGGCTGACGGCCGGCCAGGCGCTGGGCCTCGACTGGGCGTACACGACGGCCACCTCGTACAACGTGTACCGCGGCGGCGGCTACGGCACGGGTGCCGGCACTGCGTGGGGCACGGACAACGCCATGCAGGTGGACAAGGCCGGCGCGATAACCGTTGCCGACCTGGGCACCCACGACCGCGGTCTGCGCCTGGCGCTGGTGCCCGAGGTCGGCGGCCGGCTGCCCGACCTGTTGCCCTACTTCAGCGTGACGGCGGTGGAGGCCTCTGAGATGAAGTTCAATATCAGAAAGAAAGCCATAGCCTTAGAATACAGCTACGACCGCGCAGAGTGGACTACCGTGAAGTCGACCGACGCGTCGGCCTCGGTGACATCGGACGCCATCCCCATCGCCGCTGGCCAGACCGTCTACGTGCGGTCGGCTGCCGGCTCCGGCTTCTCGCCCGTATGGCTTGGTAACGGTACTTCCTCTTACGTAAGAATACTTCTGGCAGGTAACGTACGTCTGGGCGGCTATCTGATGAGCCTGGCCAAGAAGTGGGGATTTGTGGGCGACGGCAACAGCATCAGCGGCGGCACTTATAATTTCTACAGCCTCTTCCAAAGAAACGTTGATACGGGAGTTACCGACGACCCCAACGCTACGATTGACGCCAGCGCACTGGTGATGCCTACCAACGTGACTAATCATTGCTTCCGACAAATGTTCGTTTCATGTAACCTGACGGCGGCCCCCGCGCTGCCCGCCACGACGCTGGCCACGGGCTGCTACATCAGAATGTTCGCCAGTTGCCCCACACTGACGGCATCTCCTGAGTTGCCTGCCACGACGCTGGCCATGAGCTGCTATGGCAGTATGTTCGCCGAATGCACTGGCCTGACCACGATACGCATAGCCAGCCCGTACGTGGAAGATAACTTTCAGTACAGCACCTGGCTGGAGAATGTTCCAGCCTCCGGCACACTATACTACAAGGACGCCTCGTGGACGTCGGCACCCACGACCTCAGATGGCACTGGCGGCTGGACGCTGCAGACGTACTGAAATGAGTAACCATTAAGCATTAAGCATTATAACGATGAATACACTGAAGAAGACATTACGGACGGTACAATTGGCAGCCACGGCGGCACTGCTGCTGGCGGCCTGCACCGAGGCCCCCGAGGCCACTACCGAGACAGGCGGCGACGGCGCGCTCAGCCGCGTGGCACTGACCGTGAGCGACGGGCAGCCGACGCGCACGGCCGGCGAGAACGGCGACGGCGGCGACGCCACCGAGACGCGCGCCGCCTCGGCCGCCGACGTGCGGCGCTCGGCGTTCCTGGCCAGCGACCAGATATACCTCTACATGCCCGACGCGCTGGCGCGTGCCGGGGCTGTATATAGCGTGGCGACGGGCGGCGCGACGGCGGTGCCCAAGGTGGCCGGCGAGGCCGTCATTGCGCCGCACGACGGCCAGAGCCACGCCCTCTACGGCTACTACCCCCACGAGTCGAGCGGCCAGGCGGTGATGGAGCGGTCGGCAGTGTTCACCGTCCAGCAGGACCAGACCACGGCCGATGGCTACCGCCTCAGCGACCTGATGACCGCCGACGCAGCCACCGTGACGGGCAGCGGCGACGGGCAGACGGCCACGGTGACGACGACGACGACGGGCGACGGCCTGGTGTTCCGCCACCGCATGGCGAAGCTGGTGCTGCGGCCCTATTCGGCATCGGACGGAACGGACGGAACGGACGAGCTGCGCGTGAAGCGCGTCACGCTGCTCAGCGGCTACCGCACGGTGAGCCTCACGCAGCCCGCGGGCACGCCGGGCACGACGCTCTCCGACCAGATTACGCCGCAGCAGCCGCTGACCGTGTTCAGCAGCAACGACGCGGACGACGACGATACGAACAACTCGATGAGCGTGCCCGTCAGGACTGAGGACTGGAGCGACGCCGCCGGCTCGCACGACGACGCACTGGTGTGCCTCGTGCCGCCGCAGACGCTCACCGCCCTGGTGCCCCTGATCCGCGTGGAGACCACCGGCGGCGACATCATCACCTACCGCATGAACACCACCACCCCCGAGGCGGCACACACGCTGGAGGGCGGCCGGGCCTACCGCCTGGACCTGCCCGTGGCGCCGCTGACGGCCACGGTGGATATAGCAGACTGGACGCCCGTGACGTGGGGCTTCGCCTCGGGCACCGACGCCGGCACCTACTCGGCCGAGGGCTCGCTGTCGTTCACCGTGGGCTCGCAGAACTTCCTGATGTGCCGCGTGCCCAAGTCGGAGCTGCCGGCCACGAGCGTCAACGTTTATACGACTGACAACATGAGTGCCGCAACGGGCGCCAGAACGTGGAGCGTGCCCCAGCAGACGGTCGATGAGTTCTGGATGGGCCAGACAGAGGTGACCGAGGGGCTGTGGCGGGCCGTCATGGGCAATGTCACCGATATAGCAGCGACGATGGGCGACGACTATCCCGCCGCCGATGTGACCTACACGGAGGCCTGCTCGTTCCTCGACGCCCTCAACAGTGCCACCGCCACGCAGCGCCCGGCGGGCTACGTGTTTGCCATACCCACCATGGCGCAGTGGAGCAATGCCTTCCGCGGCGGCCCCTACGATGCGGGCTACACCTACAGCGGGTCGTCCGACTATAATGCTGTGGCCGTCTACGGCACCGCGGCGCGCGCCAAGGTGGGCACCAAGGATCCCAACCAGCTGGGCATCTACGACATGTCGGGCAACGTCTATGAGTACGTCTGCGACGGAGAACTCGCGACAGCGGGCCAGACCGACGTCCGCCTGGTGGGCGGAGCTAGCGGCGACAACCAGACGAAGTCGCTCAGGCGCGACTTCTGCTATTACCGCGGCATCAGCGTCACTGGCGTCTGGCGCGGCCTGCGCGTGGCCCTGGTGCGGCTGCCCGACTACTTCGCGGTGACGGCCACCGGCGCCGCCGACATCACCGTGACCCCCACGCTGGCCACCGGCTACACCATGCACTACAGCACCAACGGCATGCTGTGGACCGCCGCCGCGAGCGGCACCGGCATCCCCGTGGCCGCCGGCCAGACGCTATACCTGCGCTCCGGCGCGGGCACCGCCGCCGCCCCCGTCTATCCGGCGACGGGCAGCTCTGCTTACACCACCATCAAGTTCAACGACGCCGATGTCGTCAGCCTGTCGGGCCACGTGATGAGCCTGGCCAAGCAGTCGGGCTTCGAGGGCGCGGGCAACACGATGACGAGCGGTACGTTTAATTTCTTCGGGCTCTTCTATGAGTCTGGAGGCACCATCGACGCCAGCCGGCTGACGCTGGCCGACAACGTGACGGCGAACTGCTACCATCAGATGTTCAACAAATGCACCGGCCTGACTGCGGCGCCCGCGCTGCCCGCCACGGTGCTGGCCGAGAGCTGCTACAAGTTTATGTTCGCAAAGTGCACTGGCCTGAGTGCGGCCCCCGCGCTGCCCGCCACGACGCTGGCCGCGAGCTGCTACTATTGTATGTTCAGTAATTGCACTGGCCTGAGTGCGGCCCCCGCGCTGCCCGCCACGACGCTGGCCGCGAGCTGCTACCTTGGCATGTTCACCGGCTGCACCGGCCTGACCTCGGCCCCCGCGCTGCCCGCCACGACGCTGGCCGCGATCTGCTACAGCCAGATGTTCTATGGCTGCACCAGCCTGACGACGGCCCCCGCGCTGCCCGCCACGACGCTGGCCGCGAGCTGCTACTATCGCATGTTCTACGGCTGCAAGCGCCTGACCTCGGCCCCCGCGCTGCCCGCCACGACGCTGGCCAATTACTGCTACGAGAGCATGTTCTACAACTGCACCAGCCTGCCGACGGCCCCCGCGCTGCCCGCAACGGTGCTGGCACCGAATTGCTACTTTAGCATGTTCCAGAACTGCACTGGCCTGACTGCGGCCCCTGCGCTGCCCGCCACGGTGCTGGCCAACAACTGCTACTTTAGCATGTTCAACGGCTGCACTGGCCTGACTGCGGCCCCGGCGCTGCCCGCCACGACGCTGGCCACTTACTGCTACAATGGCATGTTCCAGAACTGCACTGGCCTGACTGCGGCCCCCGCGCTGCCCGCCACGGTGCTGGCCGAGCGCTGCTACTATAGCATGTTCCAGAACTGCACTGGCCTGACTGCGGCCCCCGCGCTGCCCGCCACGGTGCTGGCCGAGCGCTGCTACAATAGCATGTTCAATGGTTGTTCCAGCCTGACCACGATACATATCGCCAGCCCATACAGCAATGCCAATAACGAATATTCCGGCTGGCTGAGTGGTGTCAAAAGCAGCGGCACCATCTACTACAAGGACGACTCGTGGTCGTCGGCCACCACCGGCGCGAGCGGCGTGCCCTCGGGGTGGACGAAGGAGAAAGAATAAGAAAAGAATAAGAAACAAGACATAACAATTAAAATACCCGATATAACGACTATGGCACAAACGAAGAAGCTGAGCCACAACTGGCTCCGGAAACTGAAGAACTCGTATCACGACGACCTGACGCAGCAGATCATGACGCTCTGCCAGGGAGCCGAAGTGGAAAACACCCGCTACGCAGAGCTGCTCGCCGCCCTGCGCACCGCCCGCCAGGCCGAGGACACGGCCTACAAGCGGCTGATGGGGCGCGACTTCACCAGCGACGACCTGGCGGCCGCCGACCGTCTGCAGGACGCCTACATGTACACCGTGCGCGACCTGCTGGCGGCCTACCTGCGGCTGCCCGAGACGGTGGAGGCCGACGCGCCGACGCGCCGCAAGGCCCAGGAGCTGCTGCAGGCCTTCCGCGACTTCGCCTTCAGCGCGAGCGACGGCTACACCAGCGAGGCATCGAAGATACTGAACATGGCGCAGCAGTGGCAGGAGCGCCAGCAGGACTGCCAGGCCCTGGGCGTGTGGGCGTATATCGAGAAGGCCCAGCAGGCCGCCCAGCAGGTGAAGCAGCTCTCGGCGCAGCGCGCCCACAACGACGCGCAGCGCATCAAAGGCGAGCTGGCCGACGCGCGCCGCGCCACCGACGCCGCCGTGGCCGACATGTACGAGCTGCTGAACGCCCTCCTGGTGGTGGCCCCCACCGACGTGATGGCACAGCTGGCCTCCTACCTGAACGCCCTGCAGGCCCGCGCCGAGCAGTACTACATAGGCCGCTCGGGCAAGAAGGACGACGACCCCGAGCCGGAACCCGAGCCGGCGCCCGCGCCGGAGCCCGAACCCGAACCCGAGCCGGAGGCAGCTGTGTAGGGGGCGCGCACCATATAGGTGAGAGGGCTGCCACAGCCCAAGAGGCACCCTCCACTATACGGTGAGAGGGCTGCCACAGCCCAAGGGGCACCCTCAACTATACGGTGAGAGGCTGCTACAGCCCAAGGGGCACTTCCACCATACGGTGAGAGGTCGCCCACGGCCCAAGGAGCACTTCCACCATACGATGAGAGGCCGCCCTCAGCCCAAGGAGCACTTCCACCATACGATGAGAGGCCGCCCACGGCCCGGGGGAATAAATGAAGCATGAAGCATTAAGCATTAAAAGCATTAAGATATTGTGATTTTGATGAAAACGATGAAGACGATGAACACGATGACACTGCTAACACAACACCTGCGCACGCTGCGCACCCTGCGCACCCTGCGCACCCTGCGCACCGTGGCCGCCATAGCGGCAATGACGCTCTGCACGGCATGCGCAGAACAGGCCGACACTACCACCGACGGCGGCAGCGCACAGGCGCTGGCCGCCGTCGCCGTGGCCGTGGACGACGGCCGCGACGGCACCGGCCAGCCGGGCGACATCGCCCTGCGCTCGGCCACCGCCACCACGCGCGTGGCCGCCGCCACGCTGGGCACCGAGGAGCGCAACACGGCATTCCTCGCCGGCGACCAGCTGTGGCTCTACATGGCCGGCGCACTGACGCGCACCGGAGCCGCCTACAAGGTAGCCACCAACGGCACCACGGCCACACCCGTCGCCCCCGCCTCGCCGCTCATAGTGCCCCACGAGGGCACCGAGTGGCCGCTGACGGGATACTACCCCTACAGCGAGGACGACGGCGTGACCGTCACCGAGCAGACACGCCTCTTCACCGTGCAGCAAGACCAGACCACCGCCCAGGGCTACACGCTGTCGGACCTGATGGTGGCCAGTGGCACCGTCACCAGCAGCGGCATCACCGCGCCCGCCGCACAGACCGCCGCCGACGGCAAGCTGCACTTCCAGCACCGCATGGCCAAGCTCATACTGCGGCCCTACAGCCGGCAGGGCTCCGTCAGCATGACGCGCCTCGACATCGTGGGCGGCAGCCGCGGCATAGCCCTCGACGGCCCGCTGCTCACCGCCACCGCCACCCTGTCGAGCCCCATCACCCAGCAGCAGCCCCTCGCCGTCTATAGCGGCACGGCGGTGACGCTGCCCACGGGAGCCGCCTCGGACGACGTGAAGTACGTATGCCTGCTGCCCCCGCAGACGCTCGCACAGGGCGCACTGGTGCGACTCTCGTGCCAGGGCGGCGTCACCATGACCTACCGCATGAACGCCGCCACCGCCGTCGAGGCCGGAAGCGCATACCTCATGGACCTGCCCGTCAGCCCCGTCACCGCCACCGTCGATATCGACCCGTGGCAGACCGTCAGCTGGAGCTACGGCACCGACTACGACGACCGCAGCAACGTCAAGACGTTCAGCGTCACCACCGCCACGGGCGGCTCCGCCACGTTCAACATGCGCTACGTCGAGGGCGGCCGGTACAACAAGCTGCGCGGCGGCTCGCACACCGGCACGCTGAGCGACTACTACATCGCCGAGACCGAGGTGACCGAGCGGCTCTACAAGGCGGTGATGAATACGACGAGCCTGTCGTATCCCTTCGGCGACAACTATCCGGTCAACAATATTTCATATAACACATGGGTTGATAACTTCCTGCCCATGCTGAACTACCTGACCGCAGATCAGCGTCCGGCAGGCTACGTGTTCGCCATGCCCTCGTCGGCACAGTGGGAGTGGGCCGCCAGCGGCGGTGCGCTGACCGGCGGCGCGGGCGTGCTGACCACGGCCACCGAGACATCCGTGCTCGACTATAGCTGGGGCTACCGATACGACTATACTGACTTTGCCGACAGGCTGCGCCCCGTGGCCCAGAAGAAGCCCAACGAGCTGGGACTCTACGACGTGCTGGGCAATCAGTGGGAATTGACCTGCGAAAACTATTATACCGACAGCGAATTGCCGGCGGGCGACCTGGGTACCGACTACGTCCACAGCAGTTCGTCAGCATACATAGGCTGTAAAGGTGCTTCTTGTTATAATGCTGCAAGCTATCATAACGTATCGAACATGTCGAGCGATACAGATCCAGCTACAAACTACTATACCGTCGGCCTCCGCCTCGCCCTGGTCCACATACCCGACTACTTCAGCATCACCGTCGTGGAGTCATCCGTTTTTATAATCCCCGATAAATACGAGTATAGCACGAACGGTGTCTCGTGGTTGACAGGGGTTAATGATATGGAGCTCACAACCTCCGTCGGCCAGACCTACTACGTCCGCTCCGCCAGCGGCACCGCCGCCACGCCCGATTATCCGGGGTCGGGCAACGGCATATACTTCGAAAGCGGCAGCGTGCGCCTGGGCGGCCACCTGATGAGCCTGGCCAAGAAAGACCACTTCGAAGGCGACGACAACCAGTTTGGCAGCGGTGCCCCGAATGAAGCCTTCGTCAGCCTCTTTTCTACTCGTGACTATGATGAAGATCATTGTCATATAGATGCCTCCACCCTGCAGATGCCTACGAATACAGCACCGGAATGCTACAGCCAGATGTTCTATAACTCCACCCTGACGGCGCCACCCGCCCTGCCCGCCACGACGCTGGCCGAGAGCTGCTACTCGTTTATGTTCTCTCAATGCAAGAGCCTCACCGCGGCCCCCGCACTGCCCGCCACCACGCTGGCCGAGTGGTGCTACGTGGGCATGTTCGCAGGCTGCACCGCCCTCACCGAGGCCCCGGCGCTGCCCGCCACGACGCTGGCCGAGTACTGCTACAATGGCATGTTCAATGAATGCACCGCCCTCACTGTGGCCCCCGCCCTGCCCGCCACCACGCTGGCCGAGTACTGCTACAGGATGATGTTCTCAGAATGCACCGCCCTCACCACGGCCCCCGCCCTGCCCGCCACGACGCTGGCCGAGGGCTGCTACAGGATGATGTTCCAGGACTGCACCGCCCTCACTGCGGCCCCCGCCCTGCCCGCCACGACGCTGGCCGAGAAATGCTACAAAGACATGTTCGGCGGCTGCAGCGCCCTGACGCAGATACACATCGCCAGCCCGTACAGCAATGACAACAACGAATATGACAACTGGACGGGCATGGGAGCCGTTGTTGGGGAATTGTTCAACCTTTTCTCCCCCAACGGCACCATCTACTACACCCACCCCACGTGGACGTCGGCCCCCACCGGCAACGCCAGCGGCGTGCCCACGGGATGGACCCTGGTGAAGGAATGAAGCAATGAAGCAATGAAGCAATGAAGAATGAAGATATGACAATGACAACTATGATGAAGATGAAACGACACATCAATACCCTCGCCGCCCTGCTGCAGCAGCCCCGAAGCCGGCGACCCATAGCGCAGCAGCCACCGTTCCGGCAGTGTCAACTGCCGGCCGCCCCGGCCCTCGCCCTCGCCGCCGCCCTGCTGCTGGCAGCCTGCGCCGAGGCCCCCGAGGCCCGCCGCGCCGCCGACGCCGCCACCCCCGTGACGCTCAGCGTCAGCACAGCGGCATACACCGCACCCACCCGCGCCGCCCTGGCCGACGCCGGCCACGCCGGCCGCACCTTCGCCGCCGGCGAGCAGCTCTACGCCTACTTCCCCGAGGGCGTCAGCGTGGGCCACACCCTGTTCACCACCGGCGCCCCCGCCGCCGATGTCAACCCCGCCACGGCCGCCGACCCGCAGCCCATGCTCAGCGCCCCCGGCGGCACGCTGCCCGTCTATGCCTACAGCCCCGCCACCGTCAACGAGCTGACCGCCACATGGACCGTCGCCCAGAACCAGGCCACCGCCGAGCGCTACGCGGCCAGCGACCTCATGACCGCCACCGGCACCATCGACGAACAGGGCCGATGCAAGAACGACGCCGTCAACGGCTCCAGCGCCGACGCACTGACCCTGCAGCACCAGATGGCGCGCATCGTCGTCAGCGTCAACGCACCCTCGGCAGCCCTCAACCTCTCGGCACTGCAGCTCATCGCCGGATGGCGCACCACCGGCCTCGCCATGCCCGCCGGCACACCCGCCGGCGCCCTCACCGACGCCATCTCGCCCGCCGAGCCGCTCACCGTCAGCTCAGCCGCCACCATAGACGCCGGCGACACGCAGCAGTACTGCTGCCTCGTGCCCCCGCAGCGCATAGCACAGGGCACACCGCTCGTGCGCATCGTCACCCACCAGGGCACCGCCACCTACGCCACCGCCACCGCCCAGCAGCTACAGGCAGGCCGCTCCTACACCCTCGCCGTCAGCCTAACGGCAGTGGGCGTCACCACCGGCATCGCCGCATGGGCGGACGGCGGGACGCTGACGCCCGGCGAGTCGGACGAAGACATCTACGAGGTCAATGGCGTCACCTTCCGCATGGTGCCCGTAGAGGGCGGATACACCGCCACGAGCATCGACGACGAGGGCACCCATGCCTACAGAGAGAACTACGACTACAAGATGGGCGAGACGGAGGCCAGCGTGGCACTGTGGAACGCCGTCATGGGCACCTCGAAGACGGGAACGGCGGCAACCACCGTCACCCAAGTGTCGTGGAACGACATCATGCTCACGGACGGATTCCTCGAGCGGCTCAACACGCTGACCGCCACGCAGCGCCCCGCAGGGTGGGTATTCACACTGCCCACCATCAACCAGTGGCAGTATGCTGCCGCCGGCGGACGCTACAGCCACGGATACAAGTACAGCGGCTCCGACACCGCCGACGACGTGGCAGCCAGCCAATCTGCCAACCAGAAGACACTGGCCCCCAACGAGCTGGGCCTCTACGACATGTGCGGCCACATCAAGGAGATAGCCCGCGAACTGACCGACAGCAAGATGAACAGTCAGGGCGGCCGCAGCAACTCTTCTGATGACGGCTTGAGACAAATCAACTTTGTGGAAAACGACCACGCCCCCTCGACGAGCAACCTGGGCGACTGGGGCTTCCGCCTGGCACTCGTGCCCACGCCACCCGTGGTGGGCGACCTCTACTTCAGCGACGGCACATGGGGCACCGCTGCCGACAACCCCGGCAAGACACCCATCGGCATCGTCTTCAGCACCACCACCAGCGCCGCCGACCGCGCAGCAGGATACCTTCGCGGCTACGTCATGGCACTGGGCGAGGTGTCTGCGGCCAACTGGTGTAACAATGTCAGTTCTCTACAGTCGACTTTGATTACTGGCAAAAGTTACAACAGCACTAATCCTGAGACGCAGTTCAATAACCTAAAGGGCGACATTGACGGACTGACGCGCTGCAACACAGCCCGCAAGTACTGCACAGACCGGAGCATAGACGAGAGCAACCTGACGGCCATCATGGCCGCCGTCAACTACACGCCAGCCGCACCGGAAGCCAGCAGCGGGTGGTATCTGCCCACAGCGTGGCAGGGTAACATGTGGCGGCTGGCCTTCTCCGCCACCTTCGCGCCGTATGCCAATTATAGCAGTGCTTGGAATTATTATCAACCAAGTGGAGCAAAAAATCTGTATGTAAACAGTCCGTCAAATATAGGAAAGACTGTTGTTTCGGAGATTAACGTATATATTAATGACAAATTGAATACCGCGGCGAATAGAGCATTGTTTATGCAGTTTAAGACAGTAACTGAAGAATCAGGAAGAGAGTATTATACTTGCACTGAGAAAACTGGTAGTGAAGTGTATGGCGTTGGTATGTTAGATGACTCGGTATACTTTTCAGGCGACTGGCAAAAATCTAGCTCTAGAAAGGTCCGCCCCGTGCTGGCCTTCTGAAGAAATGAGAAATGAGTAATAAGAAATGACAATATGACCATGACGACTATGATGAAGATGAAACGACACATCAATACCCTCGCCGCACTGCTACAGCAGCCCCGGAGCCGGCGGCCCATAGCGCAGCAGCCACCGTTCCGGCAGTGTCAACTGCCGGCCGCCCCGGCCCTCGCCGCCCTCCTGCCGGCCGCCCCGGCCCTCGCCGCCCTCGCCGCCGCCCTCCTGCTGGCCGCCTGCGCCGAGGCCCCCGAGGCCGAGGCCACAGCCGCCGCCGGCACCCCCGTCAGCGTGAGCGCCACGGCCGTCGGCACCGCCGCGGCCGCCATGACCGCCACCACCCGCGCCGCCCACGACGTGAACACCGCCGCCCTCGCCGCCGGCGACCAGTTCTACGCCCGCCTGACGGGCACCACCGTCGATGCCACCACCTACACCACCGCCGACGGCGGCGCCACCACACCCCTGGTGCAGCCCTACCTGCGGCAGGGCACCGCCGCCGATACCAAGATATGGGCCTACTACCCCTGGCGCATCAGCGGCACCGACGGCGCACCCAACGCCGGGCCCACGCTCTCCGCGTGGACCGTCGCCCTGGACCAGAGCACCAGCGAGGGCTACCGCCAGTCGGACCTGATGTACGCTCCCGACGCCACCATCACCGCCGCCACCGGACAGGCCGCGCTGACCTTCCAACACCGCATGGCCAAAATCATAGTCAAAATCGATAACCAGACAAGCGCCACCATCCAGGCCGTCAACCTGATGCAGGGCTGCCGCACCGTGGACATCGCGACACCCGCCACACTGACACCCGGCACCACCGTCTCCGACCCCGTGAGCCAGCAGGAGCCCCTCGTCATGGCCACCGAGGCACCCACCGCCGACGGCTGCGCAGCACTGCTGCCCCCGCAGACCATCGAGGGGAAGCGCCGGTTCATAGAGGTAGTGACCGACCAGGGCGCGGCATACTTCGCACTCCCCGATGACCAGACGCTCAACGCCAACTACGAGTACACCGCCACCGTCACCCTCAACCGGGCCGACATCGGTGCCACCACCACCGTCACCGCATGGACAGCAGGCACGGCACCCACCTACGAAGAGCTGCCACACCTCGACATCACCGTCGGCGGACAGACCATGCGCATGGTCTATGTACAGGGCGGCGACAACATACAGATACCACAGATAGACCGCACCGACAACGAGAACGAGTGGCTCACGGCAACGACCATGACCGTAGGCCACCTCTCCGACTACTACATCAGCCAGACAAAGGTGACACAGGCGCAGTATAACGCCGTCATGAACGGCTCGGCAGGCACAGGCACCAAGATGCCCAGCACGGGGCAGAACATGGCCATGATACTGGAATTCTGCCGCAAGCTGAACCAGCAGACCGCCGGACAGCGGCCCGCAGGATACTCCTTCCGCCTGCCCTCCGAGGCGCAGTTCACCTACGCCGCTCTGGGCGGACAATACAAGACGGGCAGCGGGCACACATGGCCCGGCACCAGCACCGAGGCCGACGTGCTTCAGTACTGCAACGCCGGCACCACCGCCGATGGCAAGCCACAGCAGCAAGTGGCACTGCTCCACGCCAACGAGCTGGGACTGTACGACATGGGCGGCAACGGATGGGAGCGCACACTCGACAAATGGAGCGCAGGAGCCACCGCCACACGCGGCACAGACTACGTGTGCATAGACAACGCGACGACGGACCACGTGTTCAAGTCGGGCTCGATGGCATTCAGCGGCATACTGGCAGCACGCTCGGCGGCACGCGTCAAGGCCGACGGCACGGCCGGCACCGGCACATCGACATGGACATTCCGCATCGCACTCTCGCCCGACGTGGAGCGCATCAGCGTCACCTATCCGCTATGGACAGCGGCCACTGCCGACACGCAGCCGCTGCCGCTGGCGCAGTACGACGAGCGCGACCGCTTCGGGCTATACATCGTCAACGAGGCCGGGGCCATCGACCACGCCAACCTGCCCGTCGGCCTCAAGGCAGGCTCGCTGACCGAGCTCGACCTCGAGCCGCTGCGCCAGCAGGGCGTAGGGCTCTCCACCACCGCACGATACTTCCTCTACTACCCCTGGCGGCCCTCCCCCGGCACCACCACAGCCACCGGCACCACGGCCGACGCATTCTTCAGCGGATTCGCATGGACACCGGCCACCGACCAATCGACACTGGCACGCCTCAGGGCCGAAGACCTGCAGACCGGCGCCAGCGTGCCCACGGCAAGCCGCACCGACATCACCATCCAGATGGCACACAAGCAGGCGTTGGCCGTCCTGGCCATGGGAGCCGCCACCACGTCGAGCTATCTCGACTGTAACGTACTGTTGCACAATTCTATGGTAGTCGGGAATAGAGCCACCGACGGTGCCTACTACGCACTCGACGAATTCCTCGCCGGCACACCACAGCCCTACCGCACCGGAGAGCGCAACACCGCCGACCTGCGCTGCTACTACATCTGCAAGGCCGGGACAGAAACCAAGCTGCAGAGCGCCTACCGTTACCTCACTATTGCGCAGTGGGCCGACGTGAGCTACACCATCACAGCCGGACAATACACCAAGCAGACCACTGCAGCACCCTATTGCAAGAACCTGGGACTGGTATATACCAACACTACGCCATCGACGGCCTATCCTTCTGTGACAGGCCTGGAGAACGGCACCGTGCAGGCCTACACGCTACCCTTCGCCACCGACAACTGCGCCTACCAGATAGAGTGCTGGGGCGCACAGGGCGGGAATATGATTACCGGCACCTGGACGGGTTTGGGCGGACTGGGCGGCTACGTCAGCGGCATCACCACGCCCAAGCTCAACATGCAGGCCGGGCAGAACCTCTACGTCTATTGCGGCGGGGCCGGAATGGGATATGACCTGACAAAGAAAGGCGGGTGGAACGGCGGCGGATATTGTACCGCTGGAGCCAGCGGTTCTGGAGGGGCCAGCGACGTGCGTACCGTCAATGCCGCATGGGACGACAACGTCGGACTGCACGCACGCCTCATCGTGGCCGGTGGCGGCGGTGGCTCTAACGACGATCAAAACGGCGGTTACGGTGGTAAGACCGGTGGGAATGGTATAGATGCGACAACGTCGGGCACACATTATCCGGGAACAGGTGCCTCGCAGACAGGAGGTGGAAAGACTGGTACATCGGTAACAGGTACGTTCGGCCAAGGTGGTAATCGTACTGGCGACGGCGGTGCCGGCGGCGGAGGCTGGTACGGCGGCGGCAATGGAGAAGGCAACAAAGCCTCGGGCGGCGGTGGCTCCAGCTACATACGCCCGGGATACTTCACCAATGCCACCTATATGAATGGTGGCACGGCCATGCCCAACCCGGCGGCAGTCAACGGCACCAACAAGGCCACAGGTTATACAACGACCAACAACCAGAAGAACAACACAGGCACCGACCGCGGCTTCGTGCGCATCACGTGCCTGCCCTACATGAAGCCCTGACGGGTTAAGACGACCCACGCTCAAGCAATCGCTCTTTGGCCTGACGGCCCAGGAGCTCAACGCTCGGAAGAGCTGAAACACGTTTCGCTCTTCGCTCGCTCAATCGCTCTTTGACATACTGACACACACCGCAAGGGAGAGAAATAAATACGTCTGCTACCCCTCTCCCCCTTGCGCCCCGACTCTCGACCGACAGAGAGCCGGGGCGCAGTGTGTCAGAGAAATGAGAAATGAGTAATGAGAAGTGAGAAGTGAGTAATGAGAAGTGAGAAATGAGTAATGAAATAACAATGACGATATGATAAAGATGATGAGAACGACAACAAGACAACGCACGGCAGCCACCACCGCGACATGGCGGCATGCAGCGAAGACGGCGGCCACCACCGCGACATGGCGGCATGCAGCGACGACGGCGGCACGGACGGCTGCGGCCGCGGCATGTCACGTCCTTTATGCAGCGATTGCATCGCTGCCCCTCCTGCTGGCCGCCGCCATGACATCGTGCAGCACCGAGCAGCCGGAGGCCACGCCGGCCGCCACGCAGGGTCGCGTGCCCCTGCAGCTGACCGTAGGCATAGCCTCACCCGCCGACGGCGGCACACTCGGCACCACGCGCACCGCCATCGCCACGGCGGCCAGCACCGCCACCCCGCAGAACACACAGCTGGACCAGGACGAGCTGGTCAGCGTGTTCTTCAGCGGAGGCAGCGTCGTGACGGCCGACGGCACGGCTGTCGCGAGCGCCGAGATGAAGAAAGGCACAGGCACCACCATCAGCGCCACCACGAAAATCAACGGCACCGACGTCGGCACCGACGACAACTCGCTATACCTGCAGTTCGGCGAGGTGCAGACATGGATAGACATGTTCTACCCCACACAGGACCAGGCCGCCACGCCCGTCAGCACCGGGCCCGCGATGACATCGTTCACCGTGGCACAGGACCAGTCGGACGACACCGGCTACCGCGCCTCCGACCTGATGTACGGCCACGCGGCGCTCACCAGCCAGCGACCCCTGGACTCCTACAGCCAGCAGATTCCCGCCGTCACGCTGCAGCACCGCATGGCACAGCTCATCATCACCGCCACACCCGACACAGAGGTGGGCGCCGTGCAGGAAGTCAGGCTGGTGCGCGGCTTCCGCACCGTCAACATGGGCAACCCCATGACGGCCACACCCGGCACCACGCTCACCACACCCATCACACGCGAGCTGCCACTGACGGCACTCAAGGACGGCACCACCGCAGGCGCCAGGACGTGCGCCGCACTGCTGCCGCCGCAGACCGTGCTGCAGGGCGACTTCATAGAGGTGCAGACCGAGCGCGGCACCGCCACCTTCCGGCTGGCAGCCGACAAGGAGCTGCAGAGCGGACGCTCGTACCAGATAGCCGTCACCGTCAGCCGGGCCTCACTCGGCACCACCATCGACATCACCGACTGGAGCGCACAGGACTACCGCAGCCACCAGTCGGCACAGCAGATGCTCTCGTTCTACGTCAATGGCGTGCCCTTCAACATGGTGTTCGTAGAGGGGGGAGAGTATTCCACGCTGCGCGGCGTCAACGTCACCGGGCGGCTCAGCGACTTCTACATCGGCGAGACCGAGGTGACCTTCGGGCTGTGGAAGGCTGTCAGGGGAGCAGGAGCCATAAAGACAGACACACAAAACGGATTCGACGACACGACAGCACCCAACAAGCCCATTGCGCGGTTGCGCTACGATGTGGTCACGGCATTCATCAACGACCTGAACACGCTACTGGCCGCACAGCTGCCCACAGGCTGGCGCTTCACGCGGCCTACCGAGGCGCAGTGGGAGTATGCCGCACGCGACGGCAAGGCACGCCGCACCGACTATATACTGCCCGGCTCGACCACCAATGGCTCGCAGGACGTGGTCAGCCAGTATGCCTACAATAAACAAGCCAGTGGCTTCAGCAGCTCCTATGCCGCAGCCCCAGTGGCCCAGCTCATCCCTAACGGACTGGGCATCTACGACCTCTGCGGCAACATGTGGGAGTCGCTGGACGACTATACCCCTACCATTACGGCAGGCTCTGACCTAGGGCTCGACTATTATGGCACCACTAACACAGGCGATTACCGCGCAGGCGGCACATTCGAGCATGACTGGAATGGTACTAATATGCGCATCACCGGACGCTACCTTGCTGACAAACGCAGCGGCGAGTGGCCTAATGCGACTTCTGCCATCGACTTCGGTGCCCGCCTCGCCCTCGTGCGCGGCTACGGCTTCGGATACACCGGCACGGTGCAGACCTTCACCGCTCCGCAGGCCGGCAAGTACCGCATCGAGTGCTGGGGAGCACAGGGAGGCACACCGCCCAACCGCACCGGCTATACCAGCGTGCCACAGCCCCAGGGCGGCAAGGGAGCCTACGCCACCGGCGTGGTGACACTGGCTAAGGATGCCACGCTCAGCATCTATGTAGGGCAGCAGGGACAGACATCTACCACCAGCGACGTCGCCTCGGCTGGCGGATGGAACGGCGGCGGCAATGGAGGAAAACCTGGTGAAGGCACCTACAACAGCGGCGGTGGCGGTGCTACCGACGTGCGCCAGGGCGGCACGGCACTGACCAACCGCATCATCGTGGCCGGAGCCGGAGGCGGAGCCGTCTCTTACGCAACACCTGACAATAATGCAACGGATAGCGGCTGGGCCAAAAATGGATTCACCTACGTCACCGGCCTCGGCATCGTGGCCAATGGCGGCCACGGTGGTGCCATGGTAGGCGGCGGCGGACTATGGACCGCCAAGAACAATGGAACTACCTCCTGTTACGATCCAACCACACAGACCCTCTCCACAGGGGGTACACAGGACAGCAATGGCGGCAAAGGATACAAAGGCACTTATAACGGTAGCGACGGTGCCGCCGGCACCGGTGGTGCACCCAGCGGTAGCTGGGGCGGCGGTGGTGGCGGCGGCTACTACGGCGGCGGTGGTGGCGGTCATAACAGTGGCATCGTCTGCACCGGTGCCGGCGGCTCGAGCTACACAGGCGGCGTCGCCAACGGCCAGATGATAGGCGGCAACGCCGAGATGCCCGCCCCGCAGGGCGGCACCGAGCCGGGCCACACGGGCAACGGCTACTGCCGCATCACCTACGTGGGGCAGTAAAGGCCCCCCACCCCCCAGGGCACTGTCCCCCCGCGAGCTCCGGCTCAAGCGCTCTTTGGCCTGACGGCCCAAGAGCTCAACGCACGGAAGAGCTGAAACAAGTTTCGCTCTTCACTCGCTCAAGCGCTCTTTGACATACTGACACACACCGCAAGGGAGAGAGAAAAGACGGCAAAACACTTTGCCGTCTCGGAAATAATGCCTATCTTTGCAGGCGGAATTACAGAATAATTTAATATTAATATATGATTATGGAAACAACAGCATTAGTAATTATTACCATTATGAGCATCATTTCCGGGCTTGCAGCCACGCTGGTGCTTATCGACATGTACAGCAATCATAAAACCAAGGAACTATGACGACTGAAACCATTGAGAAGAAAAAGAAAGTAGGCGAATTGATGTGCGACATCGGAAAATACATGGTGACCGTCATACCGTTTACCTATTTCCTTCAACAGCCCGACGACATGGTGTATGTTATCTCGGCAACGGCTGTGGTAGGCGTCCTGCTGATGATATTTGGCATACACTTCGTATCGCAGTCGGCTGTTAATGCCGTCTCAGGCAATGCCCGTAAGCGCAAGATACGGCTGCTGCGCAACGCCACGTTCACCGTGGAGGAACAGAAGCAGGAATAAGTCGTAAATCAGTAAGCTCGCCTGCACCCCCTCCCCCTTGCGCCCCGACTCTCGACAGTAGAGAGCCGGGGCGCAGTGTGTGTCAGAAGAATGCGAAGCCACACTTTGCACCTTTAGGTCAAAGCAATGAGCAATGAGCAATGGGTAATGAGATGAAATAAGAAATAAAACGAAATATAAATGACGATATGACAATGAAGAAGATGAGAACAACACGACGGAGCGTCTTTTATGCAGCGATTGCATCGCTGCCCCTGCTCCTGGCCGCCTGCGCCGAGCAGGCGGAGACCCCGGGAGCCGGCAGCGCGGCCACGCCCATCACCGTGACCATAGCCACGGACGGCACACGCGCCGCCATCGACCTGCAGTCGGTGCAGATAGCCGAGGGCCAGCAGCTGCTGGCCTGGTTCCCGGCAGGAGTGACACTGGCCGACGGCACGGCAAGCCCCTGCACCACCACATACACCGTGGGCGCGGCCAACGCCGTGACGCCCACACAGCAGCCATACCTGCAGGCCGGCGAGCGCAGCGCGGCCGTACACCTGCTGTACGCCCCCGACACGGGCACGGGCACCGACAGCTGGCCCAACGGCGCCTACCCCACGGCCGGCGGCACGTTTACCGTGAAGCAGGACCAGTCGGACGACGACAACTACCGTCTGTCGGACCTGATGTACGGCACGGCCACCGCCGTGCGCACCGATGACACGGCCGCGGCAGCCGTGACCATGCGCCACCTGATGAGCAAGCTCGTGGTGACGGCCACCGCCGGAGCCGGCATCAGCCAGGTCAAGGCCATCTACATCGTGACGGGATACCGGGGCATGTCCGTCGCCGTGAGCAACGGGGCCGTCACACTGGAGGCAGCGGATGCCAGCGCCATAGACGCCACGGCCGCCAACCGCCTGACCATGCTCAGCGGCGGCACCTCGACCACCGCCACCGCCGCTGCACTGCTGCCCCCGCAGACCATAGACGCCGGCGCACTGATAGCCGTAGAGACCGACATGGGCACCGTCAACTATGCACTGCCCGCCGCCCGCCAGCTGATGCCCGGCGAGGTCAGCACCTTCGACGTGACACCCTCGCGCTCAGACCTGGGACAGACCGTCACCCTGCCCGACGCCCACGAGCCCGCCGGCAGCGACACACACCGCAACCGCCTGGCCTTCCACCTGCCCGATGGCACCACGTTCAACATGGTGTTCGTAGAGGGAGGGCGCATGGAGAACCTCTACACCGGCACGCGGGGCGAAGCGACGGGATATAACGTGACGCTGAGCGACTACTACATAGCCGAAACGGAGGTGACACAGCAGTTGTGGAAAGCCGTCATGGGCGGAATGGTACAGCTTCACGGCGGTAGTGCCTTGGCCACGCAGAAAGAGACGGGCGACATGTACCCCGTGAACTCGGTGTCATGGAATATGATCAACACGGCCACTACCGGATTCATCGACCGACTCAATGCCGCCACCATCGGCTCACGCCCCTCGGGATGGGAGTTCAGCCTGCCCACGTCGGCACAGTGGGAATATGCCGCCCGAGGCGGACAGCATAGCGCCGGATTCACCTATGCCGGAGGCGACAACCTGGCGGAGATAGCAGTGCTCCAAAACGTGAACACCATCAAGCCCGTGGCATCGCTAAAGCCCAACGAACTGGGGCTATACGACATGGCGGGCAATGTATGGGAATGGTGTCTCGACTATAAGGAGGCAGACGGTGGCGGCAGTCCTGTCAGCACCGATGTGGCTGCCGCCGGCGAATACACCGATCCGTGGCTCTGCACTTCGAACGCTACGAACTCGCGTGTGGTGCGTGGTGGCGGATATTCCGATGCGACCGATGATGCCAACGGTGGCTTCACCTATCAGCGCACAGCTACAGATGGTTCACCCGACAGGGTAAGTGATTATTTCGGATTCCGAGTGGCACTGGTGAAGCAGAAAGTGCCGCCGCTGCTGGGCGACCTCTACTTCAGCGACGGCACGTGGGGCACGGCCGGCGACAACCCCGGCAAGACACCCATCGGCATCGTGTTCCGTGTGGGCACATCTACAAAAGACCGGGCACTGGGCTACACGCGTGGCTACGTGATGGCACTGGGCGACGCATCGGATGGCACGGCCTGGGGCACGACGACCACTGCGATGACCGACACACAAATCGCGTTTACTGCTGATTGGGCGGGTGCCAATAACGTCGTAACCGATATGGACGGACTGACGCACTGCCGCACAGCCAAATGCTACCGCGACGACGCCACCAACGCAGCGACAGCCACGGCCATGAACCTGGCCCGCACGTACACACCGGCTGCCCCCTCGAACAGCAGCGGGTGGTATCTGCCCAGCATCGGCCAGATGTATATGTGGTGGGAGTCGTTCTCGACCACAGCCTCCAAGTACAGTACCTACATGCCCGTCAATGAATCAAGATACGGCAGTTGGTCTAAAGGCAACGAGGCGCACTATATCGTATGCGGCGCGACCTATGCCTGGGAGTTTGTCACGGCAATGAACAACTACGTCACCACCCGTCTTGGGGGGCGTAACTTATCACTGTTTACGCCGTTTGACGGTTCGTATTGGTGGTCGAGCACCGAGCGTAATGGTCCCTGCGCATGGTTTATGAACCTGCAAGGCAGTGGTGGGGATCGACTACACCTCTGGGCTGACGACTTAAAGACCAAGACAGGCACGACGATTTACAAGGTGCGCCCCGTGCTCGCCTTCTAAGGGCCAGGGCATGATTTCCGAAGCCCGGACGACCATTGCCCTATGCGGTAGAACCGCACTCGCTCTTTGACATACTGACACACACCGCAAGGGAGAGAGAAAAGACGGCGAAACGCTTTGCCGTCTCGGAAATAATGCCTATCTTTGCAGTCGGAATGGCATGATATTCCTATATTAATTTATCATACGACTATGGAACAGACAACCTCAACGAACCCATCGTTCTTTACGTAGTGGCCATCGTGGCCTTTGCCCTGTTGCTGGGCGGCCTATGGGTCATTTACGCGAGCGACCAGAAGAGCAGACAAGAGTATAAACCCAAAAAGAAAGGAAACAGAAGATGAAGACAATCGATTCATTGCTGGTCATTGCACTGGCTGTAGGCATTATCGTGGCTGGCTATGCCTTCATGATGTATCTGGAAAGGCGCGGCAGGCAACACCGCAATTCCACCGGCATGACGGCGGCCCAGTAACCACATCCATTACCCCCTCTCCCCCTTGCGGCGCCCCGACTCTCGACAGTAGAGAGCCGGGGCGCGGTGTGTCTGTATGGCTCGGGCAATATATGAGAATAGAAGACATAATAATTAAAGAATATGAGAACAGAGAATATGAACATCGTGGATAGGATAAGGACAGCCGTGCTGCCGCTGGCCGCAGGGCTGGTGATGGCCGCTGCGACATCGTGCGAGCGGCAGACCGATGCCGCTATGGGCGATGCCGCCGGGCTGGCCGCCGCTCATGGCAACGCCCGCCTGGAGGTGCGCACGCGCGCCGCCGCCGACCAGCCCGGCGACGCTGAGGCCCCTGCGCTGAGCTACCCGATACAGGTGTATGTGTTCCGGGGCGACGCGTGCGCAGCCCTGCAGAACATCGGCGATGCCGGCCAGCAGCTCAGCCTGACGCTGCCCGAGGGGCAGTACCAGCTGGCGGCCATCGGCGGTGCGTCGGCCACCGACTATGTGCTGCCCGCCGCCGGCGAGGCCACGCCGGCCAGCATCGTCGCCCTGCGCGAGGGCCACAGCCACCACGACCTGCAGACCTGTCTCATCAACAGTGTCGCGCTGGAGGACGGCCAGACGAACACGGTGACGCTCGGCATGGAGCGCCGCGTGATGCTGCTCCGCAGCGTCACCATCGGCCGCGTGCCGTCGGCAGCCACCGCCGTCAGCGTGAGTGTCAGCCCGCTGTACGGTGCGCTGACCGCCGGGGCCGCGCTGGCCGATGGCGGACAGGCATACACCATAGCCCTTGAGCGGCAGTCCGACGGCCGCACATGGACTGCTGCCCCCGAGGCCTACCTGCTGCCGCCGTCGGCACAGCCCGTCACGGTCAGCGTGAGCATCACCACCGCCGAGGGCACCCGCACCTACACCTACGCCAGCCAGGACGAGCTGGAGGCCGGATGGCGCATCACGCTCAGCGGCACCTGCACCGACGACGTCGATGTCGAGCTGACGGGCACCATCACCGCCCCCGCATGGAAGGGCGAGCGCACCATCACCTTCGGCGTGGGCTCGGGCGGTTCCGGACAGCCCGGACAGCCTGGAAATTCCGGACAGCCCGGAGATTCCGAACAGCCCGGAGATTCCGGAGATTCCGGACAATCCGGCGAGGCTCCCGCCGAGGGCGCGCTCTACGAGCACTGCTACGTCGTCTCGGCCACCACCCTGGCCGGCAGCGGCACGCGCTGCCTGCTGCTGTCGCCCAAGGCCGCCACTACGGGCATGAGCTACAGCGCCGCACAGGTGGCCGCCGGACTGGCCGACACGTTCGTGGCCGGCCTGATAGCCACCGCCGCGCCCGATGACACCAGCGTCACGTCGTGGCGGCTGCCCACCCGCGCCGAGCTGGACCAGATTCAGGCTGTGCGCGCTGCCGCCACCACCGCCCTTGAGGCCGACGGCGGCACGAAGATAGGACTCTACGACAGCTACGTCATAGGCTCCCCCGGCGCTTGGCAAGGCTATAGCCCCGGCATGGGCACCGACCCCGCCGCCGGATTCCTGGACAACGATAAGGTGCGCCCCGTGGCCACCGTCGATTTCCCATGACTTCCGGCGACCGCTGTCTCATCTATCGCATCTATCTCATCTATCGCATCTATAGCATCTATAACAACTATATCATCGACAACGATATGATATACCACCATCACTACCTCAGCCACCGCGACCGCCGCAGGGCCGCACTCGTGGCCGTGTCGGCACTGCTCACGTTCGCCTCGTGCGAGAAAGCCATCACCGACGAGCAGACTGGCAAGACCGCCAGCGTCACTGCCGACGCGGCCAACGTCGTGCTGCGCATGACCACCCCCGAGGATAACAGCCGGTGGGACGGCACCAGCCGTGCCGCCAACGCCAGCCCGGCATCTGCCGCCCATGCAGCGGGGGCCACCCGCGCCGCCGTACCCATCGTGCAGATAGCCACGCGCCTGTCGGTGGTGGTGTTTGCCGCCGACGGCTCGAAGGTGCAGACCATCGTGCAGACGCTCGACAAGCAGACCGACGACTTCGGCACCGTGGGCCTGCAGCTCGCTGCCGGCGACTACCGCGTGGTGTGCATCGCCCACTCGGGCGAAGGCAACTGCACGGTGTCGTCGGAGGACAAGGTGACATTCCACAACAACAAGGTGACCGACACCTTCGCCTACTGCGGCACGCTCAGCATTGCCGATGCCGCCGACCGCCAGACCATCGACATCACGCTGCACCGCTGTGTGGCCCGCTTCCGCCTGGTGCTGACCGACGACGAGCTGCCCGCCCGGCTGAGCCAGATGAAGCTCTACTACCTGGGCGGCTCCAGCACCTTCTCGCCCGCGCTGGGGTGGGGCATCGTGCAGTCGAAGCAGACCGAGCTGCGCCAGGTGGGCCAGGACGGTCCGCGCGTGCTGGACATCTACACCTTCCCCCACGAGGAGGACGACCGGCTGACGCGGCTCACCGTGACGGCCCTCGATGCCGACGGGCAGACGCTCAAGGAGCGCGTGTTCGAGAACGTGCCCGTCGCCGTGAACGAGACGACGCAGTACGAGGGCCAGTTCTTCGGCCCGGGCGGCAGTGCCGGGGGCGATGCCATGACGCTCACCGCCGACGGCGAGTGGGGCGCCACCCACCGCTACAGCTACTGATATGAATCACAGAACCTACAATCACAGATATACACACATATACATATATAATATGATGATGAACACTATGACAACGAAACACAAGACGGGCGGCATGCTGCCGTGGCTGTCTGCGACGGCAGCATGGCTGGCCGCACCGCTGGCCGTGCTGCTGGCGGCAGGCTGTAGCGCCAATGAGCCCGAGGCCGGCACCGAAGTCGCCGGCATCCCCGTCAGTGTCGGCGTGCATGTCTCCGCCACCGCCGGACAGACCGTCGTAACCCGCGCCGCTGAAGGCATGAACAGCCCCACTACCCGTGCCACGGCCAGTGTGAACAGCCGCACTACCCGTGCCGGGGCCGACGTGAACAGCGAGACGACGGGTCTCGCCGCCGGCGACCAGTTCTACGCCCTTCTGACGGGCACCACCGTCGATGCCACCACCTACACCACTGCCGCCGGCGGCGCGGCCACACCCGGCGTGCAGCCCTACCTGAAGCAGAACGCCGGCAGCACCGGTGCCACCATCACGGCCTACTACCCGTGGCGCATCGGCGGCACGGACGGCGCGCCCAATGCCAGCCCCTCGCTGGCCACATTCACCGTCAGCCAGGACCAGAGCAGCGACGCGGGCTACCGCCAGAGCGACCTGATGTACGCCCCCTCCACCGCGATCAACACCACCACGGGCCAGGCCACGCTCACGTTCGAGCACCGCATGGCCAAGGTCGTGGTCGCGGTTGACAACCGCATCAGCGCCACCGTCACGGCGGTGAACCTGGTGCAGGGCTACCGCACGGTGAACCTGAAGACACCGGCCGAGCTCGTGCCCTATGCCGCCGGCGAGACGGGAGCCGCACTCAGCGACCCCGTGGGCCAGAGCGAGCCGCTCCGCGTGATGGCGGGCGGCACGTCGGCAGCAGCCACCGTCAGCGCGGCCGCCCTGCTGCCCCCGCAGACCCTGCGCAAGAGCCGCCGCTTCATAGAGGTGCAGACCGACCAGGGAACGGCCTACTTTGCCTTCGGCGACACCGACCAGACGCTGGCCAGCAACACGCAGTACACCGCCACCTGCCGGCTCGACCGCGCCGCCCTGGGCGCGACGACGACTGTCAGCGGCTGGACAGCCGGCACCATGGAGGACAATGATGCCGTACAGGGAAACATGGTGTTCCGGGTAGGCACTGCCGTGTTCCAGATGAACTTTGTGAAGGGCGGTACCTACACCAACAAAACAGGCACCAACTACGTCTATTCGCCAGGCGACATGAGCGACTACTACATGGGGCAGACCGAGGTGACTCAGGGCTTGTGGAAGGCCGTCATGGGTTCGCTCACCACCGGCAGTTCCTATACCAGCGATGCCGACGGTGCCACCTATGGCGACAACTACCCGATGGTGAACACCACCTATGCCCAGTTTCAAACCTTTGTGGCCCGTCTGAACGACGCTACGGCCGACCAAAGGCCCACGGGCTGGTCTTTTGCCATACCCTCGGCCGACAAGTGGGAATATGCTGCCCACGAGGGTACTCTGCAGACCACCTATGACTTCAGCGGGTCGGCAACGGCCACCGACGTAGCATGGTTCAATGGCGAGGCTTCGAACACGAACCAGGCAGTGGGCCTGAAGCTACCCAACGCGCTGGGGCTGTACGACATGTCGGGCAACGTGTGGGAGTTTACGACCGAGAAGAACAGCTCCGGCAACTACATCACCCGTGGCGGCAGTGTCTATTTTGCATCCACCCACGCCGAAGTGCCGGTATCGGCCAAGATCCACACCTGTGACGCTACGGGCGTGACGGCCCACCAGGGTCTGCGCTTAGTGCTGGTGCAGAGCCGCACTACGTCCATGTGGAGCTTTGACTACACGGGCAGCGTGCAGACGCTGGCACTAACAGCCGGCACCTACAGCCTGGAGGCTTGGGGCGCTCAGGGTGGCGACAGCTACGGGCGCAATGACGTGACGTCATTAGGCGGCAAGGGCGGCTACGCCCGCATACAGTTGCTTGTGCCCAGCAGTCAGACGCTCTATATCTATGTGGGCGGCAAGGGTCCTAATGGCATTACGACAGGCTCGACAACTCCGGGACCTGCCGGCGGATGGAACGGCGGCGGCAATGGCGGTATTGGTAAGACCAACTTTGAAGGCGGTGGAGCAGGCGGCGGAGCCACCCACATAGCCACGAGCGATATAGGCCCCATCACCACCACCCACAGCATATACAACGGTGGCAGCGGCGAGACGGGTCTGCTGCTTGTGGCCGGCGGTGCCGGCGGCGGCAGCTGGAAAGACAATCCCAGCAATGGCGGTGACGGCGGCGGCACGAGCTGCATAAGGAGTGTCTCTACGGGAGCGGCCGTCGTTTACTCCAACGGCAACACTAACAACAACGGCACCAACAGCTGCGGAGCCAACGGAGCTACTGACACTCAGACTGGTATAGGTGGTTCGCAAGTAGGCGCCGGCGGTGGGGGTGGTGGTTTTCTTGGTGGCAACACCCGAACCTCCATTGGGTCCAATACTAATGGCTCTGTGGGCGGCGCCGGCGGCTCATCATGGGGTGCCAACGGCACCGTAGGCGGCTGTACGGCCAGCGACTTCCATACCGAGTCGGGATTGCGCATCGGAGCAGGCCGCGTGGTGATAACCCGGCTTGACGACTAATCAAGCATTACTACACAATACATAGCATATATAAATCGTATGACGATGAATCAATTCATATCTATAAAAGTCAGGCTGATGACGGTGCTCCCGCTGGCGGGTCTGCTGGCACTGTCATCATGCCACTCAGAATACGACACACAAGCAGACACCACACAGCCGGCACGCATCCGCCTGTCGGCCACCATCGATGACTATAACGGCGGAGTCACCGCCGAAACCCGCACAGCCACCACTGCCGACGGCCCGTTGCAGCTGACGCAGCTGGCCAGCGGGCAGAAGGTGGAGCTGAGGTTCCTTGGCGGCACCGTGACCGATGCCGACGGCGTTGCTGCGGCCAGCACCGTGGGCACTGCCGACGGGTCGGGCGGGCTGACCATCGCCCCCGACCGCTATCTGGCTATGGGCGAGCAGGAGGTATGGATAGACGCCTACCACCCTTCTGCGGGCACAGGTGACGAATATCCTGGCACGGCGTTCACCGTCCGGGCCGACCAGTCGGGCGACGCGGGCTATCAGGCATCCGACCTGATGTACGGCTCGGGCGTAGTGAAGCGCCAGCTGGACAGCTATACCGTGGCTACGGGAGTGCTACGCATGCGGCATCTCATGGCCCGCATTATCGTCAGCGTTGCCAAGGGCGATGGCGTGAGCAGCATCCGGGGCGTGCGCATCGTCTCCGGATGGCGCACCGTCAGCCTTGTGGACAACGGCACACTGGGGATACACCTCTCCGAGAACGTCACGCTTGAGAACCATACGGGACTGTCCGACCAGATCACTCCTACGGAACCCGTCACGATGTACAGCGGCGAGTCTGCCGCCGCCATCACCTGCACGGCACTTTTGCCCCCGCAGCAGATGGCCGTCAGCCTGGCATGGCTCGAGGTGGAGACCGACCGCGGCATCGTGCGCTACCGCTTCACCGCCGACCAGACGCTCCAGAGTGGCTACAGCTATCAGCTCAACGTCGCGCCCAGCGCCCCGCAGGCGGGCACCACGGTCGCCATGACGGGATGGAGCCAGAACACGGGCTCGACCACCGCGCCGACCACCGCGCAGTCGGCCCCCAACACGTACTATGTGGGGGACCAGGCCTTCAAGATGGTGCCGGTGAAGAGCGGGGCCAGTGCCTACCGCGGGACGACGGCCATAGCAGCCCCTGGCTACGACTACTACATCGGCGAGACCGAGGTGACCAACGGCCTGTGGGCCGCCGTGGGGCTCGCCAAGCCGGCGGTGAAAGCCTCGGGCGCAACAACGGCTACAGCGGGCCAGTGCAGCGATGCCGACAACTACCCGGTGCAGATGGTCAACCTGAACGGGGCCAATGCCGCAGCCCATAACATCTGGGCCCTGAACGGATTCCTCGACAAGCTGAACCAGATGACCGAGGGCCAGCGGCCGGCGGGCTACCGCTTCTGCCTGCCCTCGCTGGCAGAATGGCGTTATGCGGCGGCCGGCGGCATACATTCCCGGAGCTATACCTACAGCGGCAGCAACACGGTCACCGACGTGGCGTGGCACAGCGGGAATGCTGGCGGCTCATGCCACCCTGTGGCGCAGCTGCAGCCCAACGAGCTTGGAATCTACGACATGTCGGGCAACATGCAGGAGTTTATACGCGACAAGTCGAGCGGTTCCGACGCTGCCAAGCCTTACATGTATGCCGGCGGCGGATGGCGCAACAGTACTGATCAGCAGCTATACTCCGACCGCTACGGCGACAACTACGACGGCCACGGCCAGGACGACGTGGGCTTCCGCCTCTGCCTGCGCCGCGTGAAGGTGGGCGAACTCTACTTCTCCGACGGCTCGTGGGGCACCATGAGGGAGCACCCCGGCAAGACGCCCGTCGGCATCGTGTTCTCGACCGCCACCAGCCCCGCCGACCAGCAGCGCGGCTACCGCTCGGGCTATGTCATGGCGCTGGAGATAGAGAAGCGCGTGATGAAGAACGACAATACGACGACGATGCACTGGTGCGTGGAGCAGTACTGGAACAAGCAGGTCACCGACATGCTGACACACTGGCTGCCCATGAGCTCGCTCAACATTCCCGGAGCCATCAAGAACGACCTCGATGGGCTGACGCACTGTCTGACAGCATGCCAGCGCATGGCCACCGACGGTCAGCCGCAGAGCAGCCTGACGTTTATCGACGCCGCCATGACGTTCCGCCCGTCGGTGCTGGCCGCCGCCGAGCCCAACGCCCCGGCCAGCAGCAGCGGATGGTATCTACCGTCGATGGGACAGGTGTATGCCATACTGCACGCAGTGCGCCCGGCCAAGTACACAGGGTCGGAGACGTGGGTCACGGTGAATACATTTTATAAATCGGCCGACATTACATGTTCCGAACTGGATACAAACGTGCAGTCATGGCTGTCGGGTGCTGGGCTGTCCAGCTCGCAGTACGACCGTTTCAACCACTCGAACAAAGGCAACTACAGCTACCATATAGCCACCTGTACGGAGACCACCTCCGGGTCGGAGGCCAACCTTGAGAACGGCACCGCCGGCGACTCGTACCTCTACCTTAGAAATGACGGTGCAAATGTGTACATGCACTTTATGAAGAAAGACCTCGTGGACACTAGCAACAGCACCTTCCTCCGCGTCCGCCCCGTGCTGGCCTTCTGACATTGGACATTGAACATTGAACATGATACATTGAACATGATATATTGACGATTATGATGACGATGAGAAAACACATGTGTAGCATACAGTATGCAGCGATATTCTCGCTGCCCTTGCTGCTGGGCGGCTGCTCCGAGAGCATCGGGCTGCAGGCCGGCAACGGCGACCTGGGCGGGCAGCCCATCACGCTGAACATCGGCGCGGCCAGTAGCGATGCCGGCGCATGGAGCGGCGGCGCATGGGCCGGCGGCGCATGGGCCGGCGCCGCCACGCGCATAGCCACGGGCGACGGGCACGGCGAGGACGGCACCGAGTTCTATCAGGGCGAGCAGTTCACGGCCCACTTCACGGCGGGCTCCACCGTCGAGAGCGCCGTCTATACCATCCAGAGCGGCGCCACCACGGCCAAGGCCGTCAGCGGCAGCCCGGCGGGCAACCGCGAGCCCTACTTCCAGCCCGGGGCCACGAGTGCCACCGTGCGCGGCTACTTCCCCGCCGTGAGGCCCCTGAAGCCCACGACGTGGACCGTGCGCACCGACCAGGAGACCAACGACGGCTTCCGCCTGTCGGACCTGATGTACGCCCCCGAGCAGACCGTCACGGCCACGGCCTCGGCGCTCACCTTCGAGCACCGCATGGCCCGCGTGCGCATATTGATCAACAACAGCGGATTCACGAACACCGGCGCCTACATCGTCGGCGGGGCCTGCCGCACCGTCAACATCGCCGACCCCGAGACGCTCACCCCCGGAGTGACACTATCCGACCCCGTGGCCGACACCGACGCCGGCCGCATCGCCGTATGGACCGGCAGTGCCAGCAACGACGAGTGGAACGCCACGTGCCTGCTGCCCCCGCAGGTGCTCTGCCAGCAGACGACGGTGGGCACGCCCGTAGCCTTCCTGCGGCTGTCGTACTCGGGCGGCAACATCACCTTCACCATGGACCCCTCGCGCCTGGAGAGCGGCAAGACGTACTACATCAAGATCAACCGGGTGGAGTCGTGGATGATGGGCCAGACGCTGCACCTCGGCGCCATCGGCAGCAACGGCACCGTGGAGTGGGCGCCACCCACGGCCAGCACCATCCAGCAGTCGTCGCCCGGTCTGTACCAGGTGGACGGCGTGACGTTCCGCATGCAGCGGGTCAACGCAGGCACCTCGGCGGCCAACTCGGCGGCTACCTACTCAGGCCCCGACTTCTGGATAGGCGAGACCGAGGTGACCACGGCGCTCTGGCGCAGCGTCATGTCGTCGCTGCCCTCCGGCGCGTCGGCAGTGGCCAACCATCCCGTCAACCATATTTCGTGGAACGACATCACCAAGGCTGACGGATTCCTCGTCAAGCTCAACACGCTGACGGACGGCCAGCGCCCCGACGGCTACGTGTTCACCCTGCCCACCCAGCAGCAGTGGCGGTTCGCCGCACGCGGAGGCATACACTCGAAGGGATACACCTACAGCGGCACCAACAACGATGCCGACTGCGTGCGCTACGACGCCGGCGGCTATGAAGCCGTGGCCAGCAAGAACGTCACCAACGAGCTGGGCCTCTACGACATGAGCGGCAACCTCTGGGAATACTGCCTCGACCGTGATGCCAACAACCGCATACCCATTCTCGGCGGAGGCTCCACCGGCGGCACCGAGCCCATGAAGCCCGGATACGGCGAGGGCCACGCCGCCACGTCGGACACCGACACGCAGTGGCGCAAATACGACACGGAGACCGAGCACCGCGGCTTCCGCCTGGCGCTGGTGCTGGTGCCGCCCGTGGTGGGCGACCTCTACTTCAGCGACGGCACGTACGGCACGCTGGCCGAGTACCCCGCGAAGACGCCTATCGGCATCGTCGTCAGCACCGACATGTCGGCCACCGACCGCGCCGCAGGCTACACCCACGGATACGTGATGGCGCTGGGGTCTTCAGCCAAATCGTGGGCAAAGACAACGTTACGATCTGTCGGATATAGCAGCACGATCCCTTGCAATCTGCCCGCCAGCATGTTCAAGCCAGCCATTTCGTCATATACACCGCCTTCCGTCACGGCCAGCAATGCTCTGACCGATGCCAACTGGGGGCAGGTAACGGCCGACATGGACGGCCGCACCCATACGGCCGACATGAAGGCAGAAAACGGGCGCGTCTCCTGGGATTACACCTCAGTAGAATATGTGGAAGAGTACGCAAACACGGTTACCCCCCCCAGTGGCGCAAGCAGCTGGTTCATACCAAGCATCGGGCAGTTAAGTGCTTTGTTCACCAATCTGCTCGGCTGTACGCTGTCACGCGGTAGCAGTTCTGAAATCACTGTTACCGGAGACCCCTACACGGCCTGGACCACGCTTAAGTCAGATAAAGGAATCACAGCCTTTTCTCTGAACAGCACTATTTGGACATCTACGGCAGGAGATATTTATAAACCTTACTCTGATGACTGGTACACTATCAGGCCGTGGCAATGGTATAGAGGTGCTTTCAAATGGAATGACTGGGACTATACAGCGTTGCAAGTCATTCCCTTCCTCGCCTTCTGAACGGGCGGCCACGGGTCAGGAGGGGGTATCCACCCCCCGGGAAAACGCGCCCACAGCCCAAGGGACACCATCCCCTATGCGGGAAAACGCGCCCACAGCCCAGGGGGCACCTTCCCCTATGCGGAGAAACGCGTCCACAGCCCAGGAGGCACCATCATCCATACGGTGAGAGGCCGTCCACAGCCCAGGGAGCACCATCCTCTATGCGGGAAACGGCGTCCACAGCCCGGGAGGCAACATCATCCATACGGTGAGAGGCCGTCCACAGCCCGGGGAGCACCATCATCCATACGGTGAGAGGCCGCCCACAGCCCGGGGAGCAACATCATCCATACGGTGAGAGGCCGGGGCGCAGTGTGTCAGAAGCAATGAGCAATGAGCAATTAGAAATTATAATATGATTATGACGACAACGACAATGACGACAATGACAACGAGAACAACACTACGGAGCGTCTTTTATGCAGCGATTGTATCGCTGCCCCAGCGCGCCCTGCCGGCCCTGCCGGTCCTGCTGCCCCTGCTGCTGGCCGCCTGCAGCGAGGCCGCCGACGGCGGCAGCTATGCCACCGCCGACGACCCTCTGGCCCTGCGCTCCCTCACGGTGGGCGTGGCCGACGCGGCCGAAACCAGAGGGGCATCGGACTTAACGGACGGTACGGACTATATGGCGCCCACTACCCGCACCACGGGCGACCAGGACACCCACGGCAACTACTGCTGCTTCGAGGATGGCGAGCGCTTCTTTGCCGTGGCCTCGCAGGGAGCGTCGCTGCAGACGGCCGTCTATCAGTGCGGCGCGCGGCAGAGCAACACCAGCGGCGAAAAGACCTACTACTACAACACGGCCACCGCCGAGGGCCAGCCGCTGATGGCATCGGCCACGGGCGATACCAAGATACGCGCCTTCGCGCCCTACCAGGCCGGCGGCACCACGGACGGCGCGACGGTCAGCGTCAACCACCTTTCGACATCGTTCTCCGTGCAGCAGACGCAGACCTCCGGGGCCGACCTGCGCGCCAGCGACCTGCTCTACGCCGAGGCCACCATGGCCGCCGGCGCGACGGCAGCCGTCAACCCCGGCGGCACGTGGCACCAGGCCGACAAGCTCAGCTTCCAGCACCAGCTGTCGCAGCTCGTCATCCGCTTCGCCAACAGCGACGCCAACAGCCAATACCCCACGCTGCAGCGCGTACGCGTCACCAGCGGCTACCGCACCATCGCCCTCCAGTCGGCAAGCGACGGCACCATGACGCTGTCCACAGCCGCCGGCGCACTGAGCGACGCCCTCTCCGCGGCCTCGCCGATGACGGTGTTCGACGGCTCGCAGACGATAGACAATACTGAACCCGGGGTCGAAATCGGCTTCCACCCCAGCCTCGGCGACCGCTACCACGTGTGCATACTGCCCCCGCAGACGCTCGCCGCCGGCACCACCCTCATACAGGCCGAGACCAGCGTGGGCACCATCAGCTACTACCTGCCCCAGGCGCAGACGCTGCTGGCCGGCCGGTCGTACCGCATAACGCTGCCCGTAGCCCCGGTGGCGCAGACGGGAGCCGTCGCCATCACCGACTGGGACGAGACCACGTGGACATACACCGCACAGGGCACCGCCACCACGGACACACAGTATCACGCCGACGGCGCGCTGCTGTTCAACGTGGGCGGCGTGGAGTTCAACATGATACGCGTGCTGCCGGGCACCGCCACGAGCGGTGGCAGCACCTATACCGTCACGGAAGACTACTACATCGGCGAGACCGAGGTGACGCAGGCCCTGTGGAAGGCCGTCATGGGCGGGCTGGTGCGCACCGCCGGCGGCACGGCGACAGTGATGACCGCCACAGGCGACGACTACCCGATATGCGGCATCAGCTACTCCGAGGTCACCACCGAGGGAGCCAACTATTTCTTCACGCGGCTCAACGAGCTGGCCGCCGCCCAGCTGCCCGAGGGCTACGAGTTCTCGATACCCACCGAGCTGCAGTGGCGCTATGCTGCCAGCGGCGGCCGCTACAGCCACGGCTACACCTATGCCGGCAGCTCGACCACCAACGCCACCGACGTGGCATGGACCAGTGCCAACTCCGGCCTCAAGGCGCACCCCGTGGCCCGGCTGAAGCCCAACGAGCTGGGCCTCTACGACATGACGGGCAACGCCTGGGAGTACGGCTGGGGCACGGGCAACTCCACCTGCTTCGGCGGCAGTCTTAACGATCCGGCCTACGACAACACCTTCTCGGGCAACATGGCGTCGGCCACGACCGCCAACCAATTCCGCGGCGTGCGACTGGCACTGGTGCCCCGGACGGTGAGCTTCGCCTACACCGGCTCGGTGCAGACATTCACCGCACCCACGGCAGGCTGCTACAAGATAGAGTGCTGGGGCGCGCAGGGCGGCTCCAAAAGTCCGGGCGTAGGCGGCAAGGGCGGCTACTCGGTGGGCTACTACAGGCTGGCTGCCGGCGGCAAACTATACGTCTATGTGGGCCAGCAGGGCACCACCTATAGCAGCAAGGGATGGAACGGCGGCGGCGCCGGCAGCTCAAACGACGGCATGTCCGGCGGCGGCGCCACCGACGTGCGCACCGTGCAGTGCGCGACGGCCACCAACTGGAAAGACAAGGCCGACGGCAGCGAGACAACCGACGCCTCGCTCTTGAGCCGCATCATCGTGGCCGGCGGTGGCGGCGGGGCCACGTGGACTGCAGACGGAAGCCTCATCGCCGGCTATCGCAACAGAGACGGCGGCTACGGCGGCGGCGAGCGAGGCGGTGATGGGGTGAAGTGGCTGAGCAATAGTAGTTCGAACTATATGAACAACTACAATACATATACCACCGTAGCGCGCGGGGCCACACAGACGGCCGTCGGCGCGGGCTTCAGCCATTCCTCCGGAGCATATCAGCGCGGCGGCGACGGCCAGTACGGAACCTTCGGCCGCGGCGGCAACGGATGCACCAACAAGTGGAAAAACACTAGCGACGATTTCGGCAACTGGGGGGCCGGCGGCGGCGGTGGCTGGTACGGCGGCGGTGGCGGCGGCGGTGTCGACTGCGTCGTGGGCTCCGGTGGCGGCGGAAGCGGCTACGTGGGCGGAGTTGCTGACGGCCGCATGATAGCCGGCAACGCCGTGATGCCCTCGACCACGTACGGCACCGAGCTGGGCCACACCGGCAACGGCTACTGCCGCATCACGTGGCAGAGCAAGTGACTAAGAATGAAGAATTAAAAATAATGATATGACTATGACGATGATGATGAGAACAACATTACGTAAAGTACAGTATGCAGCGATCGTATCGCTGCCCCTGCTGCCCCTGCTGCTCACGGCCTGCAACGAACGCCAGCTGGAGTCGGAGCGGCACGCTCCGTCGGCCGACCGACACATCATACTGTCGGCCGGCGTGGCCCCCTACGAGGGAGCCATCGGAGGCACCACGCGCGCCAACAGCGGCACCGGCCACGGCGACCGCGGCACATGGCTGCGCGACCAGGAACAGTTCGGGGCCCGCTTCCTCAGCGGCTCGACCGTGGAGCGCGCCACCTACAGCATGCGCGGCTCGACGGCCGGCGGCGACGCCACGGCCAGAGCCGTGACCGGCGGCGACGCCCGGCAGCAGCCCATGTACAGCGACGGCGCCACCGAAATCAAGGTGCGCGGCTACTTCCCCGCCAGTGCTGCCGACGGGCTGACATCGTTCAGCGTACAGGCCAACCAGCACTCCGACGACCCCGCAGCCATGGACGACGGCTACACCATGAGCGACCTCATGTACGCCCCCGAGACCACCATCGGGCTCTACGGCACCGGCCAGGCGCTGCGCTTCGAGCACCGCATGGCGCGACTCTGCATCGAGATGGACACCGGCGGCACCAGCGTCGCAGAGGTGGCCGTCGTGGGCGGAGCATGCCGCACGGTGAACATCATCGAACCCTGGACGCTGACCGTCGGCACACAGCTCAGCGACGAGGTGACGCCGGACGAGCCGCTCGTCGTATGGGCCGGCACGGCCAACCAGAGCGGCACGGCGGCACCCTACACGTGGTACGCCTCGTGCCTCCTGCCGCCGCAGGTGCTGGCACGCACGGCAGACGGCGGCAGCGGCGCAGAGGATACACCCTTCCTGCGCATCAGCTACGACGACGGCGCCCAGACCCTGCTCACCATGCAGCCCAAGCGCATTGAGGCCGGCCACAGCTACGACATACGCCTCACGCTGACCGAGCAGATGAAGGAACAGACGCTGACCCTGGGCAACTGGGAACCGTACAACACCGTGACGCTCAACGGCAACGACCCTAACATCTACCCCGGCACCATACAGCAGTACACCGTGGGCGGCACGACATTCCGCATGATGCTCGTCACCGGACAGGGCGACGACTTCCTGATGGCCGAGACCGAGGTGACACAGCAGCTGTGGCAAGACGCAGGCATGGCACTGCCCGCCATCAGCGCCGACGACCGCGGCAGCCAGCACCCCGTCAGCACCGTCAGCTACCACCAGGGGGTGCTCAACGCTGCCGACTTCATAGACCGCATCAACCGCGCCACACGCGGGCAGCGGCCCGACGGATGGGTATTCACACTGCCCACACGCGACCAGTGGACATACGCATACCACGGCGGCATATACCGCAGCACGCTGGCCTTCGCCGGCAGCCAGAACCTCTCCGACGTGGCATGGCACGACATGTTCGACAGCAGCTCTGCACATCCGGGACATAACGCCGAGGGCCACACGCACGACGTCGCCACACGGCTGCCCAACGAGCTGGGCCTGTACGACATGGCGGGCAACGTGCGCGAGATGGTGCTGCCCGTCACGTCCGACAACCGGATAGGATACATGGGCGGCTCGGCACGCGACGGCGTGAAGAGCCAGTTCCAGCCCTCATCGTCGGACGCCGTGGCAGCCGACATGGCCACACCCGACATGGGGCTGCGGCTGGCACTGGTGCGCGTCAAGACGCTGGAGGAGGTGAAGAAGGCGCTCGACAGCGGTAACACGCCCGTGACACACGAGGCAGTGGGATGGTACGTCGGAGCCGACGGCACCGTCAGCCCCGCTGACACCGACGGCACAGCCATCGGCATCATCACCTACATCAGCCACGACGGCAAGGACATCGACGACGACTTCGTGGGCAGCCGGCTGATGGTCATGGCTGCGGACAACGTGCCGGCCACCGGCGAGCAGGGCACCGACTACACCGTGGACGACGAGGGCAACGCGCAGTACGTGTACATCGTGAACCACGTCAACAACTGGCGCACCGACGAGCAGTACAAATCGCGCACCGCACGCAACGGCCACAGATGGACCGCAGAATACCACGAGGCTGACGACCGCCCGGCAGCACGCGCCGCATGGCAGTACGGGCGGACGGCACCCCTCAGCGGCTTTGGACCCACGCTCAGGTGGTTCGTGCCGGCATACAGCCAGTGGACACTCATGGCCAACGCCGCCGCCACCGTGCTAAGCCCCGCCGGCAACTACCTGACGGCCACCTACAGCTCGTCGGACGACCGGGAGGTATATGTGTTCACCCGCGATGCGCGCCAGTTCAACAGGCTGAGGGCATCACAGCCAGCATACCTGCGCCTGTGCTTCGCATACTGACCCTACACTGACACTAAATAACAGAATCATTATGAGCATACCATCTGAAGACATGACAGAAAAGAAACAACAACAGCCACAACACGCCTCCCGCCAGGCGTTGCTCGCCACAGGCACCGTGGCACTGGCCCTGGAGGCCATCGCGGCCGTGGCGCTGGTGGTAAACAATTGCTCCGGCATGCAGGACAGACCGGACACCACAGCACATGCGGCCTTCGGGCAGATGCTGCAGCAGGCCGCCACAGGCCACCTGCAGCCAAGCGAGATGGGCGCCCTCGCGGTCGTGGCGCTCGCCATAGCCGCCCTGGCGGGCTATGCCTGCTACCAGTGGCGACGGCTGCGACGCTGGCGCCGCCGCTACCGCGAGCTGCTGGGCCTGTACCGGCAGCGGCAGCAGTTCATGGCCAAGGTGTCGCGCGAGATGCGCACGCCGCTGCACTCCATCGTGGGCTTCGTGCGGCTGCTCAACACGCCCGGCGTCACCATCAGCCGCGCCGACAGGGCCGAAATCAACCGCCAGCTGCAGGAGAGCGCCGACGCGCTGGCCGGGCTGGCCGACAAGCTGGCCGTGCTGTCGCAGTACGACACGATGAGCGAGGTCGAGCTCTGCCACGCCGTCGATGTGGCGGGGCTCATCGGCGAGCTGGCCGAGGAGTACCGCCCGAAGGTGCGGCAGGGCGTGCGCGTGGACGTGTTCAGCTACCTGCCCTCGCAGTACCTGCTGCTGACCAACCAGGCCGTGCTCACCCACGTGCTGCGCCACCTGCTGGACAACGCCGTGCGCTTCACCCGCCGCGGCCATGTGACCATCATCGCCGACCTGCCGTCGGCCGGCGCCGAGTGGCTGCTGCTGTCGGTGAGCGACTCCGGCCCCGGCATACCCCCCGAGCGCCGCCCGACCGTGTTCGGCGCGGACGGCGACTATGACGGCGACGCTGACGGCGACGGCACTGACGGCGGCGACGGCGAGGCCGCCCCGCTGGCCCCCGCCGGCACGGGCCTTGCCATCTGCCGTACGATGATGCGCCTGCTGGGCGGCACCATCGAGATTGACGACAACTACACCACCGGCACCTCGATACTGCTGAAGCTGCCCACGGGCGCCGTGGGGCCGAAAGCATAGGCACACGTGAACATAGCACATATATAACCTAATATACAACAACAAGAGAGAGAATGACAACGAAAAAGATTCTACACAGGCTCACCCTGGCGGCCATGCTCATGACCACCGGCCCGGCGGCCACGGCGCAGCGCGTGGCGGTGAGCAACAATCTGGTGTTCGACGTGGCCGGGGCACTGTCGGCCGGCATCGAGGTGCCGCTGTCGCGCGCCACGAGCATCGAGGCCTACGGCAGCCTGCGCCCGTGGAAGCGCGGCACGCAGAGCGTACACAAGCACTGGACCGTGCAGGCGCAGCTGCGCTTCTGGCCGTGCCAGCTGATGAACGGATGGTACTGGGGTCCCTACGTCCACGGGGGCGAGTTCAACGTGGGCAACAGCAACCTCTTCTTCGGGCTGCTGAAGACGCTCGAGGACTACCGCTACGAGGGATGGCTCGCGGGCGGCGGCGTGGGCATCGGCTACGAGTACGCGCTGGCCCGCCACTGGAACCTCGGTGCCGAGATAGGCGTGGGCTACACCTACATCCGCTACCGCAAGGCCGACTGCGAGGTGTGCGCCCCGAGGGGCGACCAGGAGTCGTACCACCACTTCGGCCCCAACCGCCTGGGGCTGAGCATCATCTACGTATTCTAAACACACACACATATAACGACAATGAAGAAGAGACTATACCTTACGATACTGGCCGCCGCCCTGACGGTCCTGCACGTCGCCGCGGCCCGCTACGACTACGTGCTGCGCGTGCAGCGGTCGGCCATGGCCGTGGTCAACGGCAACGTGGTGGTGTCGATGCAGCTCACGGCCCTGCAGGACGTGCCCGCCGGGCAGAGCGTCATCCTCATGCCCGTGCTGGAAGACTCGGTGACAGGCCGCCGCCACGAGTTCCCCATGATATTCCTCAACTCGCGCAACCAGCAAATCTTCTACCAGCGGCAGCGCGAGGGCGAATACCCCGACGCCATGATGCTGCGCAAGCCCAAGGGCGAGCCGGTGGAGATAGAATACCTGCGGTCGGTGCGCTACGAGCCGTGGATGCAGCAGGCCACGCTGAAGCTGCAGAAGCTCTCGTGCGCCTGCCGCGACATGAAGGAGCGCGGCGAGCAGACGCTGGCCACGCTGGCCCCGAAGGCGACGGGAGCCGTGGACGTGAAGATCGGCCTGCACCCGGCCTACCTCGTGCCGCCCGCCGACCAGGGCGAGAAGGTGCGCCAGGAGCGGGGCGAGGCCTACCTGACGTTCGTGGTCGATAAAACCGACATCCGCCCCAACTACATGCGCAACGCCCAGGAGCTGCGCAAGATTGACGAGTCGGTGAACCTGGTGCGCCAGGACGCCGACGTCACCATCACCCACATGCAGATAGAGGGATGGGCGTCGCCCGAGGGCAGCGCGCCGCACAACCAGGAGCTCTCCGACGGGCGCACCGAGGCGCTGCGCCGGTACCTGAGCCAGACGGGCCAGACACGCGGCATACGCATCGACGCTCGCGGGCGCGGCGAGAACTGGCCCGGGCTGCTCGACGCCCTGCGGCGCGACACGCACATACCGCAGCGCGGCACGCTGACGGACATTGCCGAGAACCAGCGGCTGTCGCCCGACGAGCGCGAGCAGCGCATGCGCCGCGAGGCCCCGGCGGGCTACCGCTACGTGCTGCACAACATCTACCCCCGGCTGCGCCGCACGAACTACTCGGTGTTCTACACCGTCCGGCCTTTCACGCTGGAGGAGTCGGAGCGCGTCTTCGCACGCCGGCCCGGCAACCTGAGCCTCGGCGAGATATACCGCCTGGCCGACAAGTACCGCGCCGACGAGGCCCGCTTCACCGACATCATGACACGCGCAGCCGGCGTCTATCCCGACGACTCGTACATCAACCTGACCATGGCCTACCTGGCCATCAAGCGAGGCGACGCGGGCGATGCCGCACGCCGGCTGGAGCGCGTCAAGGCCGGGCCGCAGAAGACGCTGAACGAGGGCCTCGTGGCCTACCTGCAGGGCGACTACGAGCGCGCCCTGCGGCTGGTGGACCAGGCCGCCGCCACGGGTCTGAAGGAGGCCGTCGAGCAGCAGCGCGAGTTCCGGCAGATCAGGGGCAAATGACCGCCTGCGGCCCGCTACAATAGGTACAACAATCACATTATATATTTAATAAAAACAAAACATTCAACTATTATGATTAAGACATTCAAGAGCATCTATTGCTTATTGCTGGCCTCCGCAGTGGTTTGCAGCTGCGGCCAGCTGAACGACGACGAAGTGCAGGCCGACTGCAACTGTGAACAGAACGAGATAGCCGAGGGCGAGGCCCCGGTGCGATTCCTGCTGACGTCGAACACGGCGGGCGAGGCCGGCACCACGCGCTCGGCCGAAGACAGCTACAGCTACACGCAGGGCACGCCGGAGGAATACCAGGTGAACCACGCCCGCGTCTATCTCTACAACTCGGATACGAAGCTCTTCGCCAAGACATTCCTGCTGGCCAACCTGACGCGCCAGGGCAGCGACGCCGCCGGCAACATCGTCTATGAGACGGAGCGCGTGGGCGTGGCACAGGGCACGTACGACATCTTCGTAGTGGCCAACTCGCCGCGCACCATCAATGCCGACACCGAGGCGGAGTTCCTGGCCGACATCGATGCCGACACCTATACGCAGGGGCTCATCACCAGCATCGGCCAGGGCATCGTCATGACCAACCGCGCCACGTCGAACCTGCGCACCGTGATACGCAACGAGTCGGTGGAGCAGCAGACGGAGAACGTGGTCAGCGTGCAGCTGGAGCGCGTGCTGGCCAGGCTGGACGTGGCCAAGAGCCGCGAGTCGTTCGAGCTGACCACCCCGCAGAACGTGCGCTACGCCACGGTGACGCTGAACGGATTCTACATCGTCAACCTGGCACGCCAGTACTACTCGTTCCGCCACGTGGCACAGCTGACGTCGCTCGCTGAGCCGCAGTGGAACCTGGACAGCAACTTCGGACCCGTGGGCGACGTGGACGGATACGTCACCGACCCCTACTTCTTCCGTAAGGTGGTCAACGCCGAGAACTTCACCAACGCCGACAAATACTACGAGCACTACTACGGCGACCTGAACGGCACGACGGCAGTGCCCTGGACCGAGTTCGCCGCCGCCGGCGGTGCCACCCCCGAGTACAAGACGGCATACTGCCCCGAGAACTGCATGCTGGCCCCGGCCCAGAAGAACGGATACTCTACCGGCATACACTTCCGCGCCAAGCTGGAGCCCAGCAACAACGTGTGGCAGCTGAACGCCGCCGGCGAGCTGGAGCTGGCCACGGGAGCCGCCGCCGAGCCCGACGTGCTCTACTACTACAACTACAACTTCTACACATCGCCCGAGGCCATGGCCAAGGGTGCCGGCGTGGCCAGCATCCCCTCCGGGCAGCTCGACCTGTTCAACGCCCGCAAGTTTGAGAAGACCGCCGACGGCTACTGCTGCTACTACGACTACTGGATTCGCCACCTGGACAACAACCGCCCCACGGAGATGGGTGTCATGGAGTTTGCCGTGGTGCGCAACAACCTGTACCGCATGCTCATCACCAACGTCGCCGGACTGGGCGAGTCGGGGAGTGCCGACGACGGAGGGATCCCCTTCGTGCCCGACACCCCGGACGAGGGTGAGACGCAGCTGAAAGTCATACTCAACGTGAAGCCATGGATAGTAAGAGACTTGACCAACATCGTGCTGTAGGACGGGCGGAGGTGCTGGCCGTGCTGCTAACAGCGGCACTCGCGCTGGCATCGTGCGCATGGCCCAAGGACGACTACGACGACTGCCAGTACGGATTCTGGCTGCGGCTGTCGTACACGTACAACATCATGGACGTGGAAGCCGCACCGGAATACCTCGGCGACGCCCACGTGTATGTCTATGACGCGGCGGGCAACTTCGTCAAGCGCATCGACGTCACGGCGGCACAGCTGAAGGCCGACTCGCAGCGCGTGCGCATAGAGGGGCTGCCGGAGGGCGACTACCGCTTCATGGTGTGGAGCGGCTCGGCGGCCTCCGAATACAGCATCAGCGGCGACGGCGGCGGACGCGACGACTTCCGCCTGACGCTCGCCACCGCCGGCAGTCTGCACTCCGCGCGACAGCTGCCCCCCCTCTACTACGGTGCGCCGCCCGTGGCCGTCCACTATTCCGAGACGGGATACACCGAGCGCGTGGTGAGCATGATGAAGGACACCAACGAGCTGGCGTGCCTGGCCGTATCGACCGGCGAGGAGAGCCTCACGGCCGACAACTGCTCGCTGCGCCTGGTGACGGCCAACGCCACAGTCGATGCCGACAACGCACTCACCGGCGGCGACGCCGTGAGCTACGAGCCCTATCAGCTGGAGACGGTGACCATCGACGACCCCGACTACGGCACCATGCACGGCGTGCGCGTGGCCATCAGCACGCTGCGCCTCATGGAGCACACGACGTGCCGCCTGCTGCTGGAGCGGCAGCCCGAGGGCAGGGTGGTGTTCGACGTGTCGCTGCCCGAGTATATCGGCATGGTGGGGCGCCTGTACACCAGCATGGGCCGCCAGCTGGCACTGCAGGAATACCTGGACCGCCAGGACTACTACACCGTGGTGATGCTCTTCAGCGAGGAACTGGACCAGCTGCTGCAGCTGCGCGTGAACTCATGGCGCGTGCGGGCGAATCATTTCATAAAGGTTTAGGCTTTTTGCAAGTATGACGACGAGAAAACTACTGAAGACTGCCTGTCTGGCACTGGTGATGACCGCCGTAGCGGCCTGCCAGGCCGACGATACGGCCACTGCTGCCGGCGGCAACGGAGCCGCCGGCGGCGGACAGGCGGCCATGGCTGCCGACACGGTCGGGCTGACGCTGCGCGTCGGCGTGACGCGTGCGGGCGGCGACGACCACTATTTCCACAACGAGTACACGGTGAGCAGCCTCGACGCGTTCTTCTTCGACGCCGACAGCCGACAACTGGTGACCACGGCGCACGTGGCAGACCTGACGCAGGCCGACGACCTGCACGACGCGCGCTACGACATCACCTACGTGTTCCGCAACGTGCGCGTGAAGGTTGGGCGCTTCGATATCCTGATGGTGGCCAATTTCCCCCGGCAGCTTGACGGCATCGAGACCGAGCAACAGCTGCTCGATGCCATTGACGGTGAGACCTACCACAGCGGCATAGAGCCCAGTCTGCCCGAGACGGGTCCGGTGATGACCTCCGACCCCGGGGCCTTCCTCAATGTGGATCTCAGCCCCTACGGCGGGCGCGACTACGTGATGCAGGTAGAGATGGAGCGCTGCGTGTCGAAGCTGCAGATAGGCGTGGCCGCCAACTCGTTCTGGCTTGAGCACGACGGGCAGCGGTACGCCGAGCTGCACGTGACGAACTACAAGCTGGTGAACATGAGCCGGGCGTACTATCTCTTTCCGCACACGGAGGGCGACTACGTCTGCGACCCGCTCTTCGACCGGAAAACCACCGAGCCGGCGGCCGTCGGCGCATGGGGCGAACAGTGTGCCTCGTGGTACGGGGCATTCGCCACCGACGACCTGGCAGCCATGCCCGCCGCCGGCAACTACGGACTGGCCTACGTGCTGGAGAACACCGCCCCCGCCGGCAGCCAGAAGCAGGGCTACGCCCCGGGCGTGGTGCTGAAGGCATCGGTGAGTCCCATGTTCCTCTATCTGTACGACCAGCAGAGCCGCACGCTGCAGGAAGAGCGGCGGCCGGAATTCTGGCCCGAGACCATCTATCTCTGGCGATACAACTTCTACGGCTCCATACAAGCGCTGAACACGGCCAGCGGCATGACGCTCGACGAACTGGCCCAATACGACGACGCGGCACTGGCCGCCATGGGCGTGAAGCAGAGCCACTTCAACCAGGGGGCCTACGAGACCTACTACACCTACTGGATAGAGCACCGCGACGCTGGGAACGACCCGATGGGCCCCATGCGCTATGCCGTGGTGCGCAACCACTACTACCGCATGACCGTCACCCGCGTCACCGGGCTGGGCTACAGCCGCATAGCACCCGACACGGGGCGCGACTGCTGGCCGAACTCGTTCGAGGACGTCGTGGTGCAGTGAGACAGAAATCATGAACAGAATAGCAACAGACAAACACAGAGACATAGCAATATAAATGGCACAAGAAATGGAAAAGGCGACGAGCCGACACGGCATCACGGCACTACTCATACTCGCGGCGGCAGCCCTGCTCGCCTCCGCCTGCTACCAGCACAACCGCACGCCCTTTGACGGCACGTCGGAAGACGTGGAGCTGGACGCCACCACGGGCTCCAGACGCGAGCAGCAGGCACGGGTGGAAGAGCTGATGGCCGACGCCTCGGGACACGACCCCGACAAGGCCCTGCGGCTCGTGGACAGCCTGGAGCAGCAGGGCATGCTGACCAGGCTCGACGCCGACTTCCATCGTGCCATGTGCTGCCTGATGGCCAACAGGCTGAGGCTGGCTGAATACTATTTCCGCGTTGTGTCGTCGTCGGAGGCCGTCAGGCAGTCGCGCCCAGACCGATACTTCGCGGCAAAGTCCAACCTGGCCGAGCTGCTGATAGAAAAGTCCAACTATGGCGAGGCCCTCAGCCTGGCGGCACGCATGGCCGAAGAGCTGGAACACGAGAGCGACGCCATACGCAACGAGTTCGGCCCCGCCGCGATGTGCAGCATCGGCTCGTGCGAGCTGCAGCTGGGCCGCCGCGACGAGGGCATGCACACCATGCGCCGCGCCCTGGACGACGCGAAGACGCGCGCCATGCGCCACGGCACGACGGAAGACGTGTGGCAGTGGGCCGTGGCCGCCGTCAACATAGCCATGGCCATCAGGAACGCCAGCCCCGACAAGAGCGTCGGCGAGCAATGGGTGATGGCCGCCGACGAGGCCGTGCAGGCACTGGAAGACCGGCACGGCGTGGCACGCTGGAGCCGCGACATGCTCGTGGGCCAGGCATCGGCGCTCAGGGCCATCTGGCTGGCACAGCACGGGCGGCTCGACGAGGCCAGCGAGGCCTTCCGCCGGCACAGCGCCACGCACTACAGCACCACCGACGCCGCCCGCCACGAGCAGCTCGACTATTTCACCGCCAGCGGCCAAAGCGAAATGGCCGTCAAGCTCATAGAGCAAGTCATCAGCCTGCACAGCAGCCCCGAGGAGCGCCACACCATACAATATCTGTGCCTGCTGGCCGATGCCATACGCCTCTACCGCAAGACCGGCCAGACGGACAACGTCATCAGAATGGCGCAGCAGATGGAACAGCTTGTAGACAGCGTGCGCCAGCAGCAGCAGCGCGACAATGCGCAGGAGCTGGCCGTCGTCTATGAGACACAGCAGAAGGAAGAAGAGATAGTGCGCCAGCAGTGGCGGCTGCGACGCACACAGGGGGCCACGGTGGCCGTGGTGCTGGGGCTGCTGGTGGTGTTCCTCGCGGTCTATATCCTGTTGCGCCGGCACAACGAGCGTTGCCTGCAGGTGGCCAACGACAAGCTGGCCCGGCGCAACGAGGAGCTGGCAGAGACCACCGCCAGGGCCGAGGAGGCATCGCGCATGAAGACCAACTTCATACGCCAGGTGAACCACGAGATTCGCACGCCGCTGAACCACATCGTGGGCTTCACGCAGATAGTGACCGACCTCTCCATCGAGGTGACCGAGGAGGAGCTGGCCGACATAAACCGACGCATCATGGACAGTGCCAACCTCATTACCCGTATCGTGGACAAGACACTGGAGATGTCGGAGACCATCAGCAGGCAGCATATAGTGCGCCACGACCGCATGACGGCCGAACAGCTGGCCGACATGGCCGTTGACATGAGCGGCATCAGGAAGGCACCACACCTGGACATGACCGTCAGCATCGGTACCGAGGCACGCCAGACCGAGCTGCTGACCAGCAAGCACTACGCAGTGCGCGCACTGACGGTGCTGCTGGAGAATGCCGAGAAATTCACCCGCCACAGCGACAACAGCGGCGACACCGCCGGACTGCATGCCACCACGCCCGACGGCCCGCGCGAACAGGTGAGGCTGCACGTGGAGACCGATGGGCAGTGGGCCGTCTTCGCCGTCGAGGATACGGGCTGCGGCGTGCCGCCCCGCGAGGCGGAGCGCATCTTCCAGGAGTTCGTCAAACTCAACGAGTTCCGAACGGGCATGGGCGTAGGCCTCCCCCTGGCCCGGCTCATCGCTCGCCAGCTGGGCGGCGACGTACGGCTTGACACCAACTATCGGGGCGGCGCACGCTTCGTGATGACGCTGCCCGTGAGCGAATAACATATTAGGAACGACATACATACCACCAATCTGATTATAGAGACATACCACCGATTCTGATAATACAGACATACCACCGATGAAGAAGAAACAAGGCAACAGCAATGACAGCCACCAGGGCGTGAGTGACGAACGGATCGAACAGTACATGGGCAGCCGCTACGGCCAGCACGCCGACACGCGCCGGCTGTACGAAGAGGCCATACGCGCATGCTCGGACATAGAATACCTGCCGAAGACCATCACCGAGATAGCACGACTCTTCGGACATGAGCCGGAGCGCTTCCGCATGATGATGAAGCGCCACTATATGGACGTGCTCGACGAGCGCGAGCGGCTACGCGTGAGCCTCGGCCTAAACAAACTGCCACCACGCGGCGTGAGCCAGGCCACCAAGGCGAAATACGAACCGGCACTGCAGCTGCTGCGCACCACCGACATGACCGTGCGACAGGCCGCCGAGGCCACGGGCGTGTCGATGGCATCGCTGCAGCAGCACATCATCTTCCATCACAAGGACCTGGCGCAGCAGCGACTCATGCGCCGCACGCAGGCACTCGCCAAGCCCCGCAAGCAGGGCGAGATGACCGCCAACGGCAGCGCGGCAGGCCCCAGGGGCACGGCCGCCGAATACTACCGACAGGCCGTGGCACTGCTCACCGCCAACCCTGCGATGACCTACCGCGAGGCAGCACTCCGGACGGGACTGGCCACGGGCAACCTCTCGTCGTACATACGTCGGTGGCACCGCGACCTCATGACCGAGCGCGAGCGGTGGCGGCACCAGCAGACGAAGCAGCGCCAGCAGGCCGCCGCCAGGCTGTCGGCCAAGGAGCAGGCGGCCAGCCGCTATGCCGCTGTGCTGCCCATGCTGGAGCAGGGAGCCACCTACCAGGAGGCGGCCTTCAGGCTGGGCGTGCCGGCCGAAAGGCTGCGCGTGTGGGTGCGGCGCAACCGCCCCGACATCCACGCGATGAAAAAGCTCAGCGAGTGGGTCACACTGCCCAACGGATACCGCGTCAAGCGCACGTCGTGGCAGCGCTACGAGGCTCCCATCAAGGCATACTGCGACACCGACGAGCCACTGGCGCAGATAGCAGACCGCTACCGGCTGAGCCTGAGCGCCTTCCGCCGGTTCCTCAACAGTGGCTACCCCGAGGCCGTGGCCCGCCGCCAGGAAAAGGCCCGGCAGCGGAAAAGCGGACAGAAACAATGAGCATAAGCATAGAACAGAAGCATAGAACAGAAGACATGAGCAGAAGCATTGCACAGAGATATTTACATACAACATATTAAACACTCATATAATATACAAACATGCAACAAACACTGAAACATGAAGAATCCATCGCCAGCAGTTGGCAACTGCTGTACAACGTCATGCGCGAACTGCACACCGGCCTGGTAAGGGACATCAGCCGCAACGGCGAAATCAGGAAGTATGCACAGCAGGACCACGGCGACAACGACCGACTGTACGCGCTGGCACTCGACGCATACCAGGAGCAGCAGAAAATGCTCGACATCGTAAAGGATACCATGGCCATGGCACAAGCTGCTCGGCAGACCGCCATCGAGCGCACGGACAGCGTGGCCGTGAATGCGCTATGCCGTGAGCTGGCCGACACTACCGACACACAGACGCTCTTCAGCACAGACATGCCCGACTTCTACGAGGTACGGACCAACAGGGCCGTGCTCTCCAACGTCATCAGCCGGCTGCTGCAGATGGCCGACCGCCGTACCGAGGAGCAATACCGAGGACGGGAGGACGACAAATGCCTCTTCCTCGTGGCAACGGAGCGCGGCGAGCCAGGCAAGATTGTCTTCTGCGTGGCCGACAGGGCCACACCCATAGCCACCGACAAGGCGCAGCCGGCATTCGTGCTGCCGCTGGAAGACGGTGCTGCCGACGTGGCACGCCGCATGGAGCTGTGCCTGCTGCGAAAGCAGGCACGCCTGCTCGGCGGCGACATGTTCATAGACCCGGAATACAGAGATGGCATGAGAGTCATCTGTTACATTGATGTCAGCCCGAGAGGGTAATGTTTTTATGTCGATATCTGCCCGTGAGGGTATTGTTTTTATTTTTTTCATCAAATACTATTACATTGAAATGCGGAACATTGAGTAACGATAAGCTTATTATGTCCGGTTCCGCGCCACCCCCCCGGCGTCGCGACGACGCAGGGGGGGTGTCAATATGTCTCAGTAACAGTGCGAAACAAAAGGAAAAAGCACTCTATGACACTTTATAAGGGCTCAGCGGATTTACCCGGTTGGTGAAAGCTTGGCTAATCAAGAATAAAGTGTT
>CAMVAI010000001.1 GCA_947165435.1 uncultured Prevotella sp. | reverse complement strand
GAATAGCGGATAAGCACAAACGATGCCTAAGACATCTTTCTACCGCTCATGATTAGAAATCCGACAAAAAAAACGGGACTTGCGGAGAGGTGTGGAACAATGAGTAATTTTCGTGGAGAGGCCACTAATTTTCATGGAGCAATGAGTAATTTTCGTGGAGAGGCTCCTGGTAATCGTGGAGAGCCTCTTGGTGATCATGGAGAGGCTACTAATATAAAGCCTTCGCGGCTATCGGTGCTCTCTCAACACCACCTCGCCCACACCGACGAAGAGTAATCCGAAGAGGATGGTGGCCAGCATGAGGGGGTTGACGCTGACGGGCTCCACAGCCACGGTGCGCAGCAGCACCTCGCAGTGGACGGCCAGTGTGCGCAGCAGCACCTCGAAATGGACGGCCAGCAGCTCCCATCCCCGGAAAGCGACGAACAACGCCAGGAATGTCAGCACACAACAGGCCGTCCATAGCCGTTCGAACCAGTTGATGCGCGACGGCAGGTGCTGCATCACCCGCCGGGAGAATCCGTCGTCTTGCGGGCGGATGGCCGCCTCGCTGAAAAACTGTTGCAACAAGTGCTCATTATCTTCTGTCATATCCATTGTGTTTTAAATAGTCAGCTAATTTCTCCTTGCCCCGCGAGAGGTGCGACTTGACCGTGCCCTGCTTCATGCCGGTAATCTTGGCGATGGACGCGATGTCGTAGCCCTCGATGAGCTGTAGCGTGATGCACGTCCGCTCCTGTTCTTTCAAGATGGCCAGGGCTTGATAGATGTCCAGCTTCAGCGTAGCATGCGGTGCTGAAGTTGCTGCCGCCATGCCTTCGTCCGCCGGTATCGCGGCAGACATGTGCTCGCTGATGGTTAGGTCCCGCTGCGCCAGTACGTGACGGTTCCTTGTATAGTCGTAGAACACGTTATAGGCGATGCGCATCAGCCACGTGCGGAACGAGGCCAGGCCGCGAAACGAGGCGATGGCGGTATAGGCCTTGATAAACGTGTCTTGCGCCAGGTCGTCGCTCAACTGGCTGTCTCCCATCGTCTGGTGCAGGAAGAAGCTGCGCACAGGCGACTGATACCGGCGCACAAGCTCGTCGAAGGCTCGCTTGTTGCCGGACACAGCCACCTGCATCACGAGAGAGAAGTCTGAGGGCATCGGGGGGGTGATGGGATTACGGGATTACGATATTACGGTATTCCGGTATTCCGGTATTTCGGGATTACGGTATTCCGGGATAACGGGATTGCGGGATAACGGGATTGCGGAATAACGGGATTTTGGAAATCAGGGCCGTAAGGCATTCTTCTCGGGCATGATAATCCAGGCCACGATGTAGAAGGGAATGCCGGCAAAGGCGGTAAACAACGTCAGGGCAGCATAGCCCAGCCGCACGGCTACGGGGTCGAAGTCTAAATACTCTGCAATTCCTGCGCAGACACCGCCCAACACGCGGTCGTCGCTGCGATAAAGTCTCTTTGTCATATCTTCTTGTTTTTTGTTGAATGTTTGATGAATGGTCGTTACACGTCTGCTCGCCCGTATTCGTTATTACCGGCAAAGCGCTCGTCGCTGTCGGCAAAGTGCTCGTTGCGGTCGGCATCGCGACTGCGTACCGTCTTGGCAGCCACCACTTTACCCAGTCCGATGCAGAACACCAGGGCGCCAATGCCCAAGCCCACCGTGCCTGCGGCATAATAGAGGAATATCATCAGGCCGACACCCACGAAGCACTGGCGCAGCCCCTTCTGATACTCGTCGGTCACGTCGTTCGCCTGGTCGTCTAACAGCTGCTGCGGGATAGGCTGTCCCTGCTGCATGGCCATCTGCGCCAGTTTCATTTTCTGTCGGCGGTTCTTGTAGATGAAGTAGAAGAGGGCGGCGATGATGAGCACCGGTGCCAGCACGAAGATGATGAACAGCATGGCCAGGATGAAGAGCATGGCCACCGTGGTGTCGCCATCCAACGACTTGAATGCCTGACTGATAACGGCATCTACCGCGTCGTCGTCGTCCTGCGGCCAGTTGTCGGGAGCCGTCGCCGGTGTGGAAGCTGCTGCCGTGCTGGTGGTGTCGGAGAACACCTCCACGCCGCCTTTACTTGTCGAGTCAACTAACTCCTGCTGCTGCGGGGTGTGCCGGTGCTTCTGTGCCATTGTCGCCTGCGCTATTCCCAAGGTAAGCACCAGCATGAGCATGAAAAATATTCTGTTCGTCATGTTTTGATGTTTTTTTAGTGTCCGTTAAAAATATTCTAATAGATATCGTGTAGGGTCCTTACAGTCCCTACCCCTGTCTCTTGAAGGGAAGGGTGGGGCTGTGGGCGTCTATTTATTTCCTGACGACCAGCCGCTTGGTGTTGATGTCGCCCGAGCCGCGCTTCTGCTGCTTCAGCTCACGAACGTCGCCACGCAGCTCGATGTCGCCGGAGCCCACCAGTTGCGACACCACGGTACCGCTCTTGTCGAAGGCCAGCTCCACGTCGCCGGAGCCTACGAGCTCTATCTCCGTCTGCTGCGCCGTCACCTGATTGGCCTGCACATCGCCGGAACCCGTCAGCGACACGTTGAGGCGGTCGCAGACGATGCGCCCAAACTCCACGTCGCCCGAGCCTTGCACCGCAACGTCGAGGGTGTCGGTGTCGAGCAGTCCGTGGCAGTCGAAGTCGCCGGAGCCTTTCAGCTCGATGCCGAGGAAGTCGGGCGAGGTGACATATACCGTCACGTCGTCGCCGTCGGCCATCCGCAGGTTAATCGCACGGCCGGAGCCCTTGAGGCGGGCCACCAGCTTGTTGCCCTCCACCCGGGTTTCCACCAGGTCGATGACACTCTTTGGGGCCTTGACCACTACCGAGAAACTGTCGGCCTGGTGATACTTCACGTCCAACGAGCCTAACAGCTCGATACGCTCAAAACCTGTCAGCGACCGGCGTTCCTCTGCCATGTCAGACCTGTCTTTTTTCACGAAGGCTCTCGTACAGGAGCTTACAGCCACGAGTGCCAATACAGCAAATAAAATCTTCTTCATTATGATACGTCTTTTTGAATGTTTCTTATCCGTTAGACGCAAACAGTCGCCATCAAGTTGCAAAATTATGGAAAAAAACATGCAAAACAAAGAAAAACAACACTTTTTTCGCTCAGCGAGGGGTTGTAACAAACAAAAACGTGAAATATTTTTGGTAATATCGCCGCTTATTCGTACCTTTGCGCCTAAATTAGGTGTATTACGTCTAAATGAGAATATGAGCAAGAGACGAAAAGGAGCCCGCAGCCGTCGCGGCATGCAGGTTGTTACGCTGTGTATAAGCACGTCGATGGTGCTTGTGCTATTAGGTTTGGTGGTGTTCTTCGTACTGTCGGCCCGCAACCTGTCGGCACACATGAAGGAACACCTGACGGTGACGGTGATGCTGAAAGACTCGGTGTCGGCGAACGACGCGAAGCGCTTCTGCCGCGACCTGTACCACCGGCCCTACGCCCGCAACATCGACTACATCAGCAAGGAGCAGGCGAAGCGCGAACAGATGAAGGAGCTGGGCAGCGACCCGTCGGAATTTCTGGGCTTCAACCCCTTCCCCGCCACGCTGGAGATACAGCTGAAGGCCGACTACGCCAACCGCGACTCGCTGCTGTGGATAGCCAAGGAAATCAGGCACGACAAGCGGGTGAGCGAGCTGTCGTACATGGAAGACCTGATGAACCGTGTGAACAGCAACCTGCGCCATGTGAGCATCGTGCTACTGGTGCTGGCCGTGCTGCTGACGTTCGTGTCGTTCTCGCTCATCAGCAATACGGTACGGCTGAGCGTCTATTCACGGCGGTTCCTGATACACACCATGAAGCTGGTGGGAGCGTCGTGGAGCTTCATACGCCGTCCGTTCCTGCGGCAGGCCGTCATCGTCGGCATCATTGCGGCCATAGTAGCCATTGCCGTGCTGGCTGCCGGTGTCTATGGCCTCTACTTGTCGCAGCCCGGCGTGCTGGAGATTGTCACATGGGAGGTGATGGCCCTCACGGCAGGCAGCGTCCTGCTGTTCGGCATCGTCATCACCAGCTTCTGCGCCTGGCTGTCGGTCAACAAGTTCCTGCGCATGCCTGCCCGCGAACTGTATAAGATTTAGGCGAAAGCAGGCTCGGCAACAGACAAGAAGAGAAGCCGGCGCACCGGGCAGAGCGCAAGACGCGATAATCAGGACGGACAGGAAAAAGCGCAAGACGCGACAAACGAATGAACTGAAAAAAGAAACGAAACAAGCGATATTTATGGAAGACAAGAGAGACTTTGCTTTCGACAAAGTGAATTACATCCTGCTGGCAGTAGGCATGGCCGTGGTCGTCGTCGGATTCCTGCTGATGAGCGGCAGCGGTTCTACAGAGACGGCCTACGACCCCGACATCTTCAGCGCGCGCCGCATCAAGGTGGCCCCCGTGGTATGTCTGATAGGTTTTGTGTCTATGATTTATGCCGTGGTACGGCGCCCAAAAGATAAGGAGGTGGCGAAATGACGTGGCTTGAGACCATCATCATATCCATCGTCGAGGGACTGACAGAGTTTCTGCCGGTATCCTCGACAGGTCACATGATTATCACCCAGAACCTGTTAGGCATCCCGCAGGGCGACCCCTTTGTCCATGCCTTCACGTTCATCATCCAGTTCGGAGCCATCCTCTCGGTGGTGTGCCTCTATTGGAAGCGGTTCTTCCGTTTCGACAATACCCCCGCACCGGCCGGCAGCTCCGCGCTGCAGAAGCTGAAGCACCGCTTCCGTTTCTACTGGCTACTCTTCGTCGGCGTGCTGCCCGCAGTGGTCATCGGCCTGCTGGCCAAGAAGTCGGGCCTGCTCGACTGGCTGCTCGACAGCGTCGAGGTGGTAGCCATCATGCTCGTAGTGGGCGGCATCTTCATGCTCTATTGCGACAAGCTGTTCAACAAGGGCAGCGACGCCAACGCCGTCAACGAGCGGCGAGCCTTCATGATAGGCCTGTACCAGTGCATATCGGTTATTCCCGGCGTGTCGCGGTCTATGGCCACCATCGTCGGTGGCATGACGCAAGGACTGACGCGCGAGAAGGCCGCCGAGTTCTCGTTCTTCCTGGCCGTGCCCACCATGGCCGGTGCCACCCTGCTCGACCTGCTCGACCTCGTGAAGGAAGAGGCATCGTGGGCCACGGCGCACAACATCACCATGCTCGTCTTGGGCTGCGTCGTGTCGTTTGTCGTAGCCCTGCTGGCCATGAAGTGGTTCGTGGCCTTCCTGACGAAATACGGCTTCAAGGCCTTTGGCTACTACCGCATCATCGTCGGCGGCATCATCATCGTGCTGCTGCTGACCGGACACTCACTCGCAATGGTTGACTGATGAATTTCACAGAAGGCGAATACATATACATCAACAAGCCCTACCGCATGACCTCGTTCGGTGCCCTGGCTTTCGTGCGCACACGCATATCGCGTAAGATAGGTGTGCGCCGGGTGAAGATTGGCCATGCCGGCACCCTCGACCCGCTGGCCACCGGTGTGCTCATACTCTGCACGGGCAAGAAGACCAAGGAGATAGAGCGCCTGCAGCTGGACACCAAGGAATATACCGCCACCCTACAGTTAGGGGCCACCACCCCCAGCCACGACATGGAGCATGAGGTAGATCAGACCTTCCCCACCGCGCACATCACCCGCGAAGGCATCGAGAAGGTGCTCGCCGGTTTCGTCGGCGACATCCAGCAAGTGCCGCCTGAATACTCCGCCTGCAAGATAGCCGGCGACCGTGCCTACGACCTGAAGCGCAAGGGCGAGTCCGTGCAGCTGGCCGCCAAGACGGTACACATCGACGAGATTGTGCTCACCGGCTTCGACCCGTCGGCCATGCAGATGAGCATCCGCGTCACCTGCGGCAAGGGAACCTACATCCGCTCGCTGGCGCGTGACATCGGCACAGCACTCGGCAGCGGAGCCTACCTGACAGCCCTCTGCCGCACCCGCGTGGGTGATGTCCGCATCGACGACTGCATCACCATCGACGACTTCCCTGCCTGGTTAGAGCGGCAAGAGATTGAAAAGCCGGAATAACACATTAACGATGAATCGGAATAACGGTAGAACGTAATAACGCCATAACGCAATAACGGTAGAACGCAATAACGCAATAACGCAATAACGGTATAACGCAATACCGCCATAACCGAAAAAAAGAAACTCAGTAAAGAAAGCATTATAGATGAAACTGTCACAATTCAAATTCAAGTTACCGGAGGAGCTGATAGCCTTAGAGCCGCCCCACCGCGTGTTCAAGAACGACGACGGCACCGTAGAAAAGATTTACCACCGCGACGAATGCCGCCTGATGGTGGTACACCGCCGCAGTGAGACCATCGACATGTTCGAGAAGGATGCCGACGGCCAGGCGACCGACCGCCCCATCATGTTCCGCAGCATCATAGACTATTTCGACGAGGGCGATGTCTTCATGTTCAACGACACGAAGGTGTTTCCCGCCCGTCTCTTCGGCACCAAGGAGAAGACCGATGCGAAGATTGAGGTGTTCCTCCTGCGCGAGCTGAACGAAGAACTGCGACTGTGGGACGTGCTGGTGGAGCCTGCCCGCAAGATACGCATCGGCAACAAGCTGTTCTTCGATGGCGACGGGCCGATGGTGGCAGAAGTCATCGACAACACAACCAGCCGAGGCCGCACGCTGCGGTTCCTCTACGACTGTCCGCACGACGAGTTCAAGCGCGAGCTCTTCGCCCTTGGCTCTGCACCGCTGCCGCGCTATATCATCGAGCGCCGCGAGCCTAATGCCGACGATGCCGAGAACTATCAGACCATCTATGCCCGCCACGAGGGTGCCGTGACGGCCCCCGCCACCGGTCTGCACTTCAGCCGTGAGCTGATGAAGCGCCTGGAAATTCGCGGTGTCAACTTTGCCTTCGTCACCGTACACTGCGGACTGGGCGGCTTCGATCCCATCGAGGTGGAAGACCTGACGAAGCACAAGATGAGTTCGGAGCAGATGCGTATAGACAGCGAGGCATGCCGTATCGTCAACGAAGCCAAGGCCAGCGACCACCGCGTCTGCGTGGTGGGTGTCAGTTCCATGCGCGCCGCTGAGTCGGCAGTAGGCACCGACGGCAGACTGAAGGAGTTTGACGGCTGGACCAACAAGTTCATCTTCCCGCCTTACGACTTCGGCATGGCCGATGCCCTCATCACCAATTTCTACCATCCTGAGTCCACCATGCTCATGACCACGGCAGCCTTCGGCGGCTACGACCTCATCATGGAAGCCTACAACCAGGCCGTCGAGCACAAGTTCCACTTCGGTTGCTACGGCGATGCCATGCTGGTGGTAGATGACTGAGCTGAAGAAATGAGAAATGAGAAATGGGGAATGAGTAATGACGGAGTACGGTGCGTTCTCGAAGAATATGGAGCATGAGGTGTACTTGGGATTAGGCTCAAACCTGGGCGACAGGGAACTGCTGCTGCAGGAGTCCATTCGCCTGATTGCCGAACGGGTAGGAACGGTGGTGCGCCAGTCGTCGTTCATCGAGACCGAGCCGTGGGGCTTCCGCTCTGACCATCCGTTTCTGAATGCCGTCGTCCTCTGTGCAACAGACAAGACACCGCGCGAGGTGCTCACTCTGACGCAGCAGATAGAGCGCGAACTGGGGCGCACGAAGAAATCGACCAGCGATAAACGTCAAATGTCAAATGTCAAACATCAAACTTCAAACGTCAAACATCAAACGTCAAACTACTCCGACCGCCCCATCGACATCGACATCCTGCTCTACGACAACATCACGATAGACGAGCCCGACCTGCAGATACCTCATCCACTCATGTACGAGCGCGACTTCGTGATGACACCCCTCAGGGAAATCATGCCTTCGGAAAACGGGCAACAACATGGAACATCGGTGAATGAATAAAACATGTAAATACGATAAATAATACTAACCTACAAAAACAAGCGCTTATGAAGAAAATGTTTCTGACCCTGGTTGCTGCACTCGCCGTCAGCCTGTGCGCCCAAGCCCAAAACCCGTATAAACAATACACGGAGAAGTTGCCATTCCAGATGCCGGAAGTCAGCGCCCCCGCCATACCCGCCCGTCAGGTCAACCTGAAGAGCTACGGTGCCGTGGGCGACGGAATCACCCTGAACACCAAGGCCTTCGCCAAGGCCATCGATGCCTTGAGCAAGAAGGGCGGCGGCCGCCTGGTGGTGCCGCAGGGCGTATGGTTCACCGGTCCCATAGAACTGAAGTCGAACATTGAGCTGCACCTGGAGGTGGGTGCCGTCGTCCAGTTCTCCGGCGACGACTCGCTCTACAAGATTATCACCACCTCGTTCGAGGGACTTGACACCCGCCGCTGCCAGTCGCCGCTGACGGCTAACGGCTGCGAGAACATCGCCATCACCGGCAACGGTGTCATCGACGGAAACGGGCAATACTGGCGTCCGGTGAAGCGGTCGAAGGTGACCGACAGCCAGTGGAAGGAAGTGACGTCGCGCCCCGGCGGCGTGGTGCCCAAGAAAGACTACTGGGTGCCGTCGCAGGGCTATGCCGACGCCGAGAAGAATGCCAACATGAACGTGGTGAATGCCTCGTCGGAAGCCGAATGGAACAGCTACAAGCGTTTCCTGCGCCCGGTCATGATCAGCCTCGTCAACTGCAAGAACGTGCTGCTGCAGGATGTCATCTTCCAGAACTCGCCGGCATGGAACCTCCACCCGCTGATGTGCGAGAACATCATCATTGAGCGCGTGCTGGCCCGCAATCCCGCTTACGCTCAGAACGGCGACGCCCTCGACCTGGAGTCGTGCAAGAACGCGCTGATTATCAACTCCAAGTTTGATGCCGGCGACGACGGCATCTGCATCAAGAGCGGCAAGGATGCCGACGGTCGCCGCCGTGGCATACCCTGCGAGAACGTGGTGGTTGACGGTTGCACCGTCTTTGCCGGCCACGGCGGCTTCGTGGTAGGTTCTGAGATGAGTGGTGGTGTGAAGAACATCCTGGTCAAGGACTGCCAGTTTCTCGGCACCGATGTCGGCCTGCGCTTCAAGTCCACCCGTGGCCGTGGCGGCATCGTCGAAAACATCTTCATCGAGAACGTGTCGATGACCGACATCAAGACCGATGCCATCACCTTCAACATGTACTACGGCGGCAAGTCGGTGGCCGAGATGCTGGCCGACGGCGATAACCCCGACAACGTCACCAAGCAGCCCGTGACCGAGGAGACGCCAATCTTCCGCAACATCGACATCAAGAACATCGTCTGCAACGGTGCCGGCCGCGCCATGGAGTTCAACGGACTGCCCGAGATGCCCATCAACGGCATCCGCCTGCAGAACATCAACATCATCGCCAAGAGCGATGCCGTGTTCAACAACTGCCAGAACATCAAGCAGCGCAACGTACATATCAAGGTGCAGTAACAAATGCCCTTAAAATTTGGCTGTTTCAGCAGAATTGTGTAATTTTGCACTCGATTATGGCTAACAATGAAGCAAAAACCAACGCCCAGTTCGAGCAGACCATCGGCGAATGCCGCTCGCTGTTCGAGAAGAAGCTCCACGACTATGGTGCCTCGTGGCGCATCCTGCGCCCGCAGTCACTCACCGACCAGCTGTTCATCAAGGCCAAGCGCATCCGCTCGCTGGAAATCAAGAAGGAGTCGCTCGTCGGCGAGGGCATCCGCCCGGAGTTCATCGCCCTCATCAACTATGGTATCGTGGGACTGATACAGCTGGAGCGTGGCTTCTCAGACACCGTGGATATCACCCCCGACGAGGCCATGCAGCTCTACGACCGTCACGCCCGCGAAGCCTTGGAGCTGATGAAGCGCAAGAACCACGACTATGACGAGGCGTGGCGCTCCATGCGTGTCAGTTCGTACACCGACTTCATACTCACCAAGATAGAACGCGTCAAGGAGATCGAAGACCTCGGGGGCGACACACTGGTGAGCGAGGGTATTGATGCCAACTACATGGACATCATCAACTATGCCGTGTTCGGTGCCATTAAGCTGAAGGAAGCGTGAAGAAAGTGTCCGTAAATATTGCCCGCATCCTCCTGGCAGTGGTGTTCATCCTGTCAGGGTTTGTCAAGGCAGTAGATCCGTTGGGCACACAATATAAGATTGCCGACTATCTGGAGGCCATGCAGCTGTCGGTCTTTGCGCCCGACTTCCTGACGCTTGGAGCCTCCATCCTGCTGTCGGCCATAGAGTTCGGGTTGGGCATCTGCCTGCTGTTCGCCATCCGGCGGCGGCTGGCATCGCGGCTGGTGCTGCTGTTCATGACCGTCATGACGCCACTCACGCTGTGGACAGCCCTTGCCGACCCCGTCAGCGACTGCGGCTGCTTCGGCGATGCTGTGGTGCTGACCAACTGGCAGACGTTCGCCAAGAACGTTGCATTGCTGTCGATGGCACTCATCGTATGGCGGTGGCCATTAGAGATGGTGCGCTTCGTGTCAAGGTCCAACCAGTGGATAGTGGTCAACTACTCGGCCCTCTTCATACTGGCAGTGTCCGGACGGGCACTCTACGACCTGCCCTACTTCGACTTCCGGCCCTACCATGTAGGCACCGACCTGCGACAGGGGTGGAACCGGATGATGAACGGCGAAGAGTCGCCCTATGCCGACTTCTTCATAGAACAGGTATCCGACGACCTCGACATCACCGAGCAGCTGCTCAACCACCGGGGCTACGCATTCCTGCTCGTGTCGCCCTATCTGGAGCAGGCCGACGACAGCCAGCTGGACCTCATCAACCAGCTGTACGAGTATGCCTTAGACTACGACTACCCGTTCTACTGTCTGACTTCGAGCGGCGAAGGGGGCATCAGCCGGTGGCGCGACATGACGGGTGCCGAATATCCGTTCTGCCACACCGACGGCACGACGCTGAAGACCGTCATCCGCAGCAATCCCGGGCTGCTGCTGCTCAAGGACGGTGTCATCATCCGCAAGTGGAGCCACAACGGGCTGCCCGACGAATATGCGCTGACCGACCGTCTGGAGAAGCTGGAGATAGGCCGCATGCCGCAGGACTCCGTGCCGCAGAAGGTGCTGTTCATCGTGCTCTGGTACGTGCTGCCGCTGTTCGTGCTCACCGTGGCCGACCGCCTGTGGGCATGGTCGCGATGGGTCAAGAAGAAAGAAAAGTCTAACATTGTATATCAATTATTAAAACGTAAGAAAATGAGAAAGAAGATTGTAGCAGGCAACTGGAAGATGAACCTGAACCTGCAAGAGGGCATTGCCCTGGCAAGCGAGTTGAACGAAGCACTGAAGGCCGACCAGCCCAACTGCGACGTCGTCATCTGCACACCGTTTATCCACCTGGCTTCTGTAGCCAACGTGCTCAACGGCAGCGTCATCGGCCTGGGTGCCGAGAACTGCGCTGACAAGGAGAAGGGCGCCTTCACTGGCGAGGTGAGTGCCGAGATGGTGAAATCGACCGGTGCGCAGTATGTCATCCTGGGCCACTCCGAGCGCCGCGAATACTACAAGGAGACGCCTGAGATTCTGAAGGAGAAGGTGCTGCTGGCCCTGAAGAACGGACTGAAGGTCATCTTCTGCATCGGCGAGACACTGGCCGAGCGTGAGGCTGACAAGCAGAACGAGGTGGTGAAGGCCGAACTGGAAGGCTCGGTATTCAACCTCAGCGAAGAGGACTTCAAGAAGATTATCATTGCCTACGAGCCCATCTGGGCTATCGGCACCGGCAAGACCGCCACTGCCGACCAGGCCGAGGAAATCCACGCCTACATCCGCAGCATCGTGGCCGAGAAGTACGGTCAGGCCGTAGCCGACGAGACCAGCATTCTCTACGGCGGTTCGTGCAAGGCCAGCAACGCCCCCGAGCTGTTTGCCAAGCCCGACATCGACGGCGGACTCATCGGCGGTGCTTCGCTGAAGTGTGCCGACTTCAAGGGCATCATCGACGCATGGAAGAAATGAAGAACATCATCATAGCCATATTGACTCTGTGTGCCGGCGTTCAGCTGAATGCCGGTGCACAGACTTACACTCAGCGGCTGCAGAAGCACGTGGCGGGACAAGGCAACGTGGTCATCCACCAGAGCGACAGCATCGACCAACTGGTGAACAGTGCCGTGCTCCGGCCGGCAGCACCCGTCGCCCCGTCGGCTCAGCCTGGCAAGCACAGCCAGACAGCATCGTCCGGCAGCAGCCATTCTTCCGCCAGCAGCAACGCTCCTGTCAATTCGTCGGCATCGTCCGGCACTGCATCACATGCCAAGGAGACCGCTGCACCCGACACCATCGACACGGGTAAGAAGATGATGCGCAACGGCTACAAGGTGATGGGCTATCGCGTACAGGCCTTTGCCGGCGGCAACTCACGGAAGGACCGGCAGAAAGCCGAGCAGACCGGCAACAACATCAAGTCGAACTTTCCCGACGTGCCCGTCTATGTACACTTCTACTCGCCACGCTGGATATGCCGTGTGGGCAACTACCGCACCTACGAGGAGGCACACCAGATGCTTGTCAGCCTGCGCAAGCTCGGCTACAACCAGGCCTCCATCGTCAAGGGCAGAATCACCGTCAGCTACTGACACACACACCTTATTAACCACTTAAAGTACAGATTGTTTTGTATCCGGAAAACGAAATATTCAGAGAGGGACTCGACGAACTGGCAGCACACTACCGACAGGTGCTGACGCTCTTAGGCGAAGACCCCGACCGCGAGGGACTGGTGAAGACTCCCCTTCGCGTAGCAAAAGCCATGCAAGTGCTGACACGCGGCTACGAGATGGACGCCCACAAGGTGCTCACCGACGCGCTGTTCAAGGAAGACTATTCGCAGATGGTCATCGTCAAGGACATCGACTTCTTCTCGCTCTGCGAGCACCACATGCTGCCCTTCTACGGCAAGGCCCACGTGGCCTACATCCCCAACGGCTACATCACCGGACTGTCGAAGATAGCCCGCGTGGTTGACATCTACAGCCACCGTCTGCAGGTGCAGGAGCGCATGACGCTGCAAATCAAGGAATGTATCGAGCAGACGCTTCACCCGCTGGGCGTCATGGTGGTGGTGGAAGCCCGCCACATGTGCATGCAGATGCGCGGCGTGGAGAAACAGAACAGCATCACCACCACCAGCGATTTCTCCGGGGCTTTCAACCAGGCCAAGACGCGCCAGGAGTTCATGAACCTGCTCAAGCCGCATACCAGCTGAGACCACATGTCAGCGTGCAGCCGCATACCAGCCAGCGGCCACAAGCCAACCTGAGATACCCCCTCAACCCCACCAAGACATTATAAACACCCTTATCATTATGGATCAGTTCAACACCAACACCTACAAAAAGCAGGGCGTCATGCAGGAGTTCCTGCACAGCTGCTTCGGCAAGTTGCTCATCTTCTTCATCATTGCCCTCATACTGCTCATCATCGCCATCATGACCGTGCCCTCCACCGACGTGATGCGCGCTGAAATGGACGACAACATCCGCCAGTGCCTCATCGACAACGACAGCATCCACGGCGACGGACTCGACGAAACCATCCACAACATCGGACGGACATTCACATACGCCGACAGTGCGGCCGTGAACCAGGAAATGCTCGAAACTTTCAACAAGTATAACAAGCTGGAGATATACCGCCACGCGCTATTCACCACCGCCTACCTCTACAACAACCTCAACCCCGAGGGCATCCGTGTAGGTCTGGGCCTGTACAACACGGTCATCTCCATGCTCTACTACAACGACTTCGTCATGAGCACAGGAGCCGTGCGCGGCAACTACAACGAGCAGCTCATCAAAGACACCTACGTCCCCGACGAGTACATTGGCGAGAACCCTAACCTCAAGCCGTACCACTACAAGGGCAATCCCGACGACTGACCCTTTCTTCCATATTTTGTCGTTTCAGAAATGATGCGCAAAAAGACTGCTGATAAATAGACTATGCCACCATTGCTGAAGTTACCGGTCTGCCAATAGAAGAAATAGAAGCATTATAATAACGATACAGGGCTTCGTGGTTTCGAGGTACAAGAAACCATGTAGCCCTGTTGTACTATTGCAACAGGGACACCGCGCGAACCACCGTGCCGTCATCGGCGATGCCCTCTACCACCACGTCGTACAATCGCGAACTGTCAGAGCCGTAGAATGTGACGGTGGCTTGCCCATTCTCGTCAAGGGCGACGGCGGGGTTCCAATAGAGTGTGGTGCGCTCGTCGGGGCGTGTCGATGCCTTGGCTTCCCTGCTGTCATACTGTGGCGAATAGAAACTGAACCACGGCTCATAGCCCTGCTGGCGCACATAAACCATATTGGGCAAGTGCTCGCGCTTGGACTTCACTATTTCCAGACCGTCCTTGAAGTGGATGAACAGCACGCCCTGTATGCCCATCGTGGGCGAGAACCTGGCACCGAAGATAGCGTTCTGCGCGTTGGGCGGGAAATACTCCACCGATGCCACCTCGGAAACGGGCCGCGCCATCAGGTCTTCTATCTCGTCGAAGTCGCATCGGCTGTTCTCGTCGAACACTAAGCAACGGTCTTCGTTGATGGTTTCTTGGCCTGTCGTGGCAGACTTCGTCATCGGTACACCCAACGGGCGGAGCAGCGTACGCAGGTCGAACGCCCTCTCTATCCTCGGGTCGCCCTCCTGATACCCTCGTGGTGCTTCAAGACGGGCAAAGTTGTGTATCTGTTCACGGCGTGTCCTGCGCTTACCCGTCGCCACCACCTCGCTAAGCAGGATGCCGTCGGCATCCAGGTCGATACCGTTGCGGCTGTATGCCTGCTGTCTCTGTGCCTGTTTGGCCAACAGTTCCGAAGGCCGTATAGCCACGTCTGGCCGAGGCAATTGCAGGGAGGGAAAGGTCAGCGTGTCGATGTTGAGTTCCAGCAGTTTGCGCCTGCCGTTACGGGTGGCCTCAATGGCAAATTCTGTCCCGTTCGGATTATCCACGGCTAACCGGAAGCGGCTGCTGTCGCCCAGCTCGAAGGTCTGGCGGTTGCCGGTAGTCCAGTTGATGACGTCAAGCTGTGTCTTCTTCACCGTTCCACCCAGCGTGCCTTTCACACTGCCGGTAATATACTGTGCCGTCTCGATGGCATGGCTGATGGGCGGATACACTCCCCGTAACATCTGCCCGAGGTCATACTGCGGCTGCACCGGCACCTGCAGCAGCTGCGCCACGCCCTTCGACAGGCTGTCGGCGGGGGCCGTGGCCCCGTCAGTCACAGCAATAGCAAGACGGCCCCGCAGCGGACTGCCGTCGGCAGCCTTGGCCGTGATGGTCAGCGTCATGGGTTCGCGCCTGCCGGCTGTCGTTCCGCTGATGTCAACATGCGGCCGCCCAGAGGCTGTCAGCATGTATGCACGCTCTGCCACGATGCTGCCGTCAGAGCCGTTGACAATGGCAATGTTCACCGTTCCCGGCTTCAGCTCTTGCTCGCTCATTTTGAGTATGCGGCCAGCCTTGTAGGGGGTGACGACAAGGTTGCCACTGCCACAGACCACGCAGTATAGCGAGTCGCCGCCACTGGCCTGGCGCATTTTTATCAGCAGCTGTCCTTTGCGCTGTGCCACTTCTATGGTCTGCTGGCCGGTGACGGCTGTCGGCAGATTGGCATTTGTTGCCGTCGCATTACCGCCAATGCTGATGTGCCGATAGGCAAAGTCTGCCGTATTGAAATTCTGCATCCAACGTGTATAGGCTGCCAGCGTATAGATGCCTGTTGCGGCTTTACGCGGTATCAGCATCGCACTGGCGAACACGCCGCTTCCGTCGTTCTTCACCATGATGCGCTGCACCAGTGTGTCGCGCTGCCGCTCGTACAGCTCCACATACACAAACTGCGAACGGCTCACGGGCAAGCCCGTGGCAGCATCGGCTACATGCAGTCGCATCCAGAGGGTGTCGCCGGGCATATAGCATGTCCTGTCGGTCTGTATATACAGCCGTTCGCCGGGCACCTTGGCGTAATAGTCCAATATGCGGCGGGCTATCTTTTCACGCCCCATGGCGCGAACATCAGCCGCCACTCCAATAAACAACAGCACAAACACGATGGACATGTACTTCGTAGCCCAGTCGAAACTGATGAATTTTGTTCTCTGCATGGCTCTCTTTTTTTCTGTAGCACAAAGGTAAGCATTATTTCCGAAACGGCAAAGGAAAAAGCAATGGAATTTTGAAGAGTATAGCGCTTGCCCTTTGTTTTTTCGCCCGTTTTCCTTTGCCGTTTCAAGAATTATTCCTATCTTTGCCGTCGATAGAAAGAATTTACAGCAGTTGAAAACAGTTTATAAATAGTATATATGGAGCAACTAATCATTAATCCAGCACAATATGAACTTCTGAATGTTCTTTCCTGCATCAACAAGGAAGAAGATGTGGCGGAACTGAAATCCGTTATAGTGAAGTTCTTAAATACTCGTCTTCAAAAAGAGTTAGACCGTCTGTGGGAAGATGGCACACTCAACGAGCAGAAAGTGACATCATGGAGTGATGAGCACATGCGAACACCGTATAAATAAATGGCATGAGGACAAGATATATCGTTCTTGACACCAACTGCTTGATCCGTTCTCTTTCGAGGCGAAGCGAGTATTACGATGTATGGGAGGCTTTTGTTCTTGGGCGGTACACCCTATGTGTCACTACAGAGATATTAGCAGAGTATGAGGAAATCATCAGTTCGCACATATCTCCCTTGGCAGCACAACTGGCAATCGAAATGATACTAAGGGCTACAAATGTCCTGCGTGTGGATGCCCAGTACAGATTCCACCTAATAACAGCAGACGAAGATGACAACAAGTTTGTGGATTGTGCAATAGTTTCAAATGCTGAATACATTGTCTCTGATGACAAGCATTTTAAAGTGCTAAAGCATATACCCTTTCCGCATGTGGAAGTGCGGAAGCTGGAAGAATTTCATAAGGAATTAAATAAGAGTAATAACTAAAAAAAAATAAACAAGAACCAGACAGTACACGACAACGATGGGGAGCCACAGCCGCCGCTCAGCGGGGCACTCCCAAGAGGGATTTGAGACAAACAAATTAAATTACTAACAACAAAGAAATTGTGCGTCGCATCCCCCGTTCGAAGTCTTTTTAGATAACTTGAGCTTTCTGCTCTTGTCTCTCTCGATTCAGAATACCGCCAATATTCACAACATGAGAGCAAGCAGTTCAGAAGGTTCACGCCCGTAGATGGGTGTGAACTGTTCTTGCTTGTTTATGTTGTATGGTCACTTGGCGGTAACCAGGAATCGAGAATAAGCACCGAATGGTTGACGCCTTTTTCGTATTCTCAGATACGAAACATTTTTATGAGAAAACAAAATAACATATTGTACGTTGCTGTATCAACGCTATTACTCCTTTTGCCAATGGAGATGTCGGCAATAAAAGTCGATATGGGAACAATCACCATTAAAGTTGGCGAAGAATATAGTGTTGATGCCAGCTACGGCTATGAGAAATCGCAAACTGGTTATTGGGAAAAGTCAAATTCCACTTTCGTATTTGCAAGCCAGGGAACAAAAAGCTGTAAAATTAGGGGTAATCAAGTAGGAACTGGTACGTTATCTTACTGGGGATCTGTCATGGATTATAGTTACAACCAGATAGATTGGGAACCATATTGGACCGTCAATGTCGTGGAACAACCTATAGTTAAAGTTACAAGCATCACTCTCAGTGAAACCAAGCTCATTCTTAAAGTAAAACAAGAAGAAACTCTAACAGCCATGGTATGGCCATCTGACGCCACCGATAAAAGCGTTGCGTGGTCGATAGATGATTCTAGCATAGCAGAGGTAAGTCAATGGGGTGTTGTGAAGGCCAAAAGAGAAGGTAATGCAACCATTACCTGTAGAGCCAATGACGGTAGTGGCGTTTCTGCTACTTGCAATGTAAAGATTGAAGGAGAATTGCCCAAACCAGATGAAAAAGCAATCAAGCAAGTAGCAGCAGGGTCTAAGTATACGATGATCTTAATGGCAAACGGCTCATTGTGGGCTTGCGGTCGGAATGATTATGGGCAATTAGGTGATGGTACTACTACGAATAGCTCTACCCCAAAGCATGTGATGGATGATGTGGCCTATGTGGCAGCTGGTTCTGGCCATACCATGATAGTGAAAACAGATGGTACACTTTGGGCATGTGGAAGAAATGATTGTGGCCAGTTAGGAGACGGATCGAAGATAGACTGCAATACGCCCCAACAGATTATGAGCGATGTAATGAATGTAGCAACAGGATCATGGCATACGATGATTTTGAAAACAGATGGCTCGTTGTGGGCTTGTGGAAGTAACTATTATGGACAACTTGGTGACGGGACAACTAAAGACCGCAATGCCCCCAAAATGATAATGACTGGTGTGGCGTCAGTATCTGCTGGTACGTCTCATACTATGATTATCAAGACGGATGGCTCGCTGTGGGCTTGTGGATACAACAATTGTAAACAATTAGCTGGGGCCAAACTTCAGGCTAATAATGGTGAAAGAACGGTGACTCCTGAACAGGTGATGTCTGGTGTAAGGTTTGTGGCTGCGGGCGATGGCTGTACAATGATTATAAAAGTGGACAAAACGTTATGGGCATGTGGAGATGGCTCTCATGGCCGCCTGGGGACCGGCTCTACTTCCACAAGAAATGACCTAGAGCAGGTGATGGCAGGAGTAGAAAAGGTGTCTGTAGACAGCCACACAATGATTTTGAAGACAGATGGCACACTTTGGGCATGTGGATGGAATTATTGTGGCCAGTTAGGCGACGGAACTAATACAGACCGTAGCACACCCAAAAAGATTATGGACGAAGTGGCTGATGTTGCAGCTGGTAGTTCGCATACCATAATAGTAAAAAAAGACGGAACCCTAATGGCAATTGGAAGTAACGATTACGGACAATTAGGTGATGGGACTGTCACGAATCGAAATACACCAGTTACAATTGATTTGCCAGGTACTATGGTCACGGATATTACGCTGGATGAAACTTCTGTTACTTTATTGGTTGGCGATACCAAGCAACTAAATGCCACTATCTCACCAAATAGTGCCATCAACAAAACAGTTAGTTGGTCGTCAAGTGACACAACCGTTGCGACTGTTAGCAATGGATTAGTGGTAGCAAAGGCAAGAGGAACAGCAGTCATTACTTGTACTTCCAATGGAGATAGTGGTGTATCGGCAACCTGTGAGGTGATTGTCACTTCACCTCTGGTAGCTGAAATCAACTCAACCAACTTCCCTGACGAGAATTTCCGCAATTGGATATTGGCACGAGATTACGGAAAAGATGCTATTTTAAGTGAGGATGAAATTAAGAGTGTTACATCCATAGACGTTGCGGGCACATCTGACAATCCAGGAAAGATAAAGAGTCTAAAAGGTATAGAATACTTTACGGCACTGGATAGGCTGAACTGCGAATACAATCAACTGACATCATTAGATGTGTCAAAGAATACAGCATTGACCCGTTTGAATTGTTATAACAACAAACTAAATTCTTTGGATTTGTCAAGCAATACAGCATTGATTTTTATAAATTGCTATGGAAATGGGATTAGTACAATAGATGTTTCGAAAAACATTAATCTAGAAACACTTGCATGTCAGGCAAATAACTTAACGACGCTTGACGTTTCAAACAATAAAAAAATAAATTGGCTCATAATACATCACAACAAAATTAAAGGCTCTGCTATGGACAATTTGATAGCAAGCCTGCCAGTGAACACAACTGAAGAAAAATATACTTTCTTTGTTGTGTCGGATGATGATGTATTATCTGGCATACAATTAGAGCCAGAGGGTAACGTCTGTACAAAAGCGCAAGTAGCAGCGTTGAAGGCTAAAGGATGGACGGCTACCAAAAATGGTGGTGAATACGAAGGCAGCGAAAACCCAAGTCTATCCATCGGCACTGGCACTGAAGCCGATCCGTTTAATTCGGCAGCAGCTAATGAATTTGCCAATTCCTTAGGAGCTAACACGCCTACCGAGCAGGTCTATTATGTCAAGGGAAAAGTGGTTTCTATCAAAGAGCAGTTTGGAACGCAATACGGAAATGCCACGTTCTATATTTCCGATGACGGAACAACTGCGAATCAGTTCTATATCTATAAGGCAAAGTATCTTGGAAACAAGAAATATGCAGGCGAGGACTTGAAGCTCAATGTAGGTGACGAGGTTGTAGTCTGTGGGAAGTTGGTCAATTATATTGGAACGTTGCCAGGAACAGTTCAAGACGAAGCCTACGTGGTGTCCATCAACGGAACAAAGGGGAGCACGTATGAGAGAGGCGACGTAAATGGCGACGGGGTGGTGAATATTGCCGACCTGATGATGCTGGTAAACATACTGACTGCCAAGTAACGGCTACAACTTCAGTTGGCTTCTACACAACCTGTGCGGCCAACGCCTCTCGACTCCGCAGAAGGGCATCAACATCATCGGCGGCAAGAAGGCGGTGGTGAAGTAACCCCCTCCGCGTCGCAAGCAATAACTGAAAAGGCGGCACAAGCTATCCATAAGATAAGGGCTTGTGCCGCCTTTATTTCACTAAATTGTTGTTTTCATCCGTTTCCTTTGCCGTTTCAAGAATTATTCCTAACTTTGCCGTCGTAAGTAAAAATAGCACAGACAAATTATGGGAAAGTATCTCAATCCAAAGGCCGACTTAACATTCAAGAAAGTGTTCGGCGAACATGAAGACTTGGTGATGAGCCTGCTCAACGCCCTATTGCCCCTTGACGAGGGGAAGCGGATAGAGCTGAGATAACAGGCCTGACTGTCGAAGAAGTCGAGTCTTTATAATCCTACCGGTAGAGGCCCATCAGTGTTTTGTCCACCTTATTAGCGGTTTTGTCCACCTCGTTGGGGTACAAAACCGCTAACTTTGCAGCCAATAAACAACAAATCATCATTATTACTAACAATTAAACAATTAACAAATGAAGCAATTTTTACGAAAAACCATGTTTGCCCTCGTCGGCAGCATGATGTTCGGTGCTCCGGCAATGGCAGACAACACGATTGTAGGAGCAGAAGACAACTCGGCAGCGTTTATGGGAGCCTTCTCGCAAGACTACACATTGGCCGACAACCAAATGTTGAGCATGGAGTTCACAAACTATTCAAGCAAAACAGATATATGGCACAACTTTTATGTTTTTGTCAAAAACGACGTTGATGCACACAAAGTAGAAGAAGATGCAAAATTAGTGGAGTATGCCATTCTTCGCTGCGACAACTACGGATGGGGATCATTATTCGACCACGCCAACAAAAACATTACCGGTTATCCTGCTGACTGGTGGGACGCAACAAAAGAAGGATCACAAACCTTCAAAAACAACATGGACGGAGCCTCTGTAAAACTGTATGTACGCCGCGAAGGTAACCGCGTAAGCATCTATGCTCTGATGAGCAAAGACAACTTTGTCAACTGCTGGTCGGAAAGCCTGTTCTTCGACTTACCCCAAAGCGCGGCAACAGAAAACATCCGTGTTTATTTGACAATAGACCATTCGCATATAAACATTGACAACAGCAAGACATCCATTACCCCAACCAAAGAAAACTACTATACGGTCGGCACTAAAGACAACAACGCATTGTTCTTCTCGGCTTTTTCCGACTATTATACAATAGAAGCCAACCAAACGCTGAAAGTGCATTTCAAGAACTATTCTGCAAAAGGCGAGAATTGGCAAAACTGGCTTGCCGTAGTAACCAAAAACATCAAACGAAATACCGACGGTTATGAAGAATATCTTGTCCTGCGCAGCGACCATGCAGGATGGGGATCAAAATTTGAAGCAGGCGAGTTGACCAGTGCTTATAATTGGGATACATTCAAGGACGAAATGGACGGTTCGGATGTTGTAATGACACTTACAAGAAGCGGTGCGACATTCACCGTCTATGCAGACATCACCGCCAGCGACGGCACTACCAAGCGTTGGGAACAATTCGTAGGAACATGCGATGCCGCTGAGACGCTTAACTTCTTCCTCACGACAGAAAAAGGAAATTTGGAAATTCAGTCAGCCGTCGCCACCACCATCAGCGCCTACGGCTGGTCAACGTTCAGCAGCGACTATGCGCTGGACTTCGCGAAGGCTAGCGAGGGTCTGGAGGCATACATGATAACGGGCCACGAGGGCAACGTCGTGAAACTGGCGAAGGTGACGGGCACCGTTCCCGCCGGCACAGGCCTGCTGCTGAAGGGTACCGCCGGAGCCGAATATAACATCCCCATCGTGGGCAGCAGCGCCACCAACGTATCGGCCAACCTGCTGAAAGCCGGAACGGGTGCCGCAGTAAGTGCAGAGAGCGGTAAGACCACCTACGTATTGGGCGTGAACGGCGGCAATGCCGAGTTCCAGAAGATTACGACCACCGCAGCCACCGTAGCGAAGGGCAAGGCCTACCTCGTGTTCAACGAGACAATCAGCGCTCCCGCGATGCTCTTTGAAGGCGACATCACCGGCATCTCGGCTATCGAGAGCGCAGGCATCGCCGAGGACGGCATCTACTACAACCTGTCCGGACAGCGCGTGGCACAGCCCACCAAAGGCCTGTACATCGTGAACGGCAAGAAGGTAATCGTCAAGAAATAGTCATCAGCGAATCAGTGAAAAAGAATAGCAAGAAAAGATTCGATTAAACAAACGAAAGATTATGAACAAGAAAATATATTCCGCTCCCACGATGGAGATAGTAAAGATAGAGACGCAGCAGGTCATTGCCACATCACAGCCCGGTCTGACGGGCACCTACGAAGGCGGCGAGGTGCTGTCGCCAGAGATGCCCATGTTTGATGTTACCAACCCGATGAGTGTGATTCAGTTCTAAGGCACTCAGGCAATCCCCATAAAGAGGCCGCTGGTGAAAATCAGCGGCCTCTTTTCTTGCTCACCGGAAGCCTCTCCACGAAAATTAGTAGCCTCTCCACGAAAACTAATAGCCTCTCCACGATCACCGGAAGCCTCTCCACGAAAATTAGTGGCCTCTCCACGATCACCGGAAGCCTCTCCACGATTACCGGAAGGCTCTCCACGAAAATTCCATGCGCTGGAACATTGCGCACGGGCTGATGAAACAAATTTTGCATTACAATAGCATTTTTTGAACAAAATGTGACATACACTGCCGAAAAAGGAAAACATCCCGCACATCCCGCACATCTCGCACGTAAAAAACTTTCAACACACCTTGAGTTACGTGCGAGATGTGCGGGATGTGCGGGTTGTTTTTTTTATCACCTTTATATATTGCGCGCGCGAAGGTGGACAAAAAGGTGGACAAAAACAAAAAAAGTGGACAAAAACGCTTGCCGTCCACCTATTTTTTTGTACCTTTGCAACACCGATAACAACAGAAAACGACTTATTACCGACAGCACCCATGACAGGAACCCACGGCACCCCACATACAGCAACGACAGCACCACACCTGCTGACGGCGGTTTTGTTGTGGTGTACCGCGATGCTGCTGGCGGCGGCAAGCACCCGCGCCCAGCGCAACCATGCCGACCGTTTCCTGGCCACCCGCATCGACCTGGCCGAGGGGCTGCCCAACAGCAACGTAAACCAAATTTTCGCCGACAGCCGGGGCTTCATCTGGGTTTCTACTTACGGCGGCGGGGCCGTTCGCTACGACGGCTACACGTTCACCGCCCCCCCGACGGCCCACGAACCGCAGACCGTCAGCATATCGTGCAAGGGCTTTGCCGAAGACCGCCACCAGCGGCTGTGGATAGCCTACGACGAGCATACCACCGTCATCGACATGAACACTATGCAGCGCGTGGTGCCCCCCGCCACCGGCGGCAGCATGGAGCGCAGGCTGATGCGCCCGTCGGTAAAGGTTTATCGCGACGCGAAAGGCTGCATCTGGCACGTCACCACCGACAGCATCTTCCGCTACACCTTCGACCCCCAGGGCGCGCTGAGCCATGTGGCCGCCTGCCGCTACACGGGCAACGTGCCCGACATCACCGTCTGCGACGTCGAGCAGAACGGCACCGTCTGGTGCGGCATCGACGGCGGGCTGTTCCGCCTGTCGGCCCATGGCACCCGCCTGCAGCGCACCGCCATCTCGCCCGCCATGCAGCAGCTGCAATACCACTTCGTCACCGACCTGCTGCGGCAAGACCACACCGTATGGATAGCCACCAACCGGGGGCTGTGGGCCTACCACCAATACGACGCCACGCTGACGCCATACCGCCACGACGAGGGCGATGACGGCTCGCTGTCGCACGACTTCGTCACCTCGCTGGCCATCGGCCAGGACGGCCACCTGCTCGTCGGCACGCTCCACGGCCTGAACGTCATGAGCCGCGACCGCCGCCACTTTGCCCACTGGGACACCGGCTCCGGCCGCCAGCCCCTGCCCAGCAACTTCGTCCACTGCCTGCTGGCACGCGACGGCCAGCTGTGGATAGGCACCGAGACGGCAGGCATCGTCAAGACATCGCCCAACCCGCTGGTGCTCTTCAACTACCGCCATTCCGACAGCCGCGCCGAGTCGCTGTCGCCACACCCCGTCAATGCCATCTATGCCGACCGTGAAGGCACCGTGTGGGTGGGCACCGTCGAGGGCGGGCTGAACCGCAAAGGCAGCGGCAACTGCTTCGACCACTGGACGACGGCCAACTCCGGACTGTCGCACAACTCCGTATCGGTCATCGTGCCCGACGAGCACCGCCAGCTGTGGATAGGCACCTGGGGAGGCGGCCTGAACGTCATGCCGACGCCCGGACAAGGGGCCGCCATACAGGCCATCCACCTGCCGCCGCCCCTGCAGCAACAGGTGAGCCACATCGGCGCCATGGCCTACGACCGGCAGAACCACCTGCTGTGGATAGGCTCCAACGAGGGCATCTACACCTACGACCCGCAGACCGCCACCATCGCTGTGCCCTTTGCCGGCCATAACGCCATCCGCGGCTGCATCGGGGCACTCATCGACCGCGACGGCATGCTGTGGATGGGCTACATGCACGGAGCCTGCATCATCGACCTGAAGAAAGGGCGCGACCGCCAGGGCCACTTCGCCCACCGACTGCTGTCCGCCAAGCTCGACCAGCCCGCGTCCGCCCTGCAAGACAAGATATGCTGTTTCTGCCAGACACGCGACGGCACCCTCTGGTTAGGCTCCAACGGCTACGGCATCTACCGCCGCAGGGTGGACAAGCAGACGGGCCGCGAGTCGTTCGCCTGTCTGACCACCAACGACGGACTGGCCAGCAACGCCGTGAAAGGCATCGTCGAGGACGCCCAGGGTCGCCTGTGGATTACCACCGCCAACGGGCTGTCGGTCTATGACCCCCACGCGCAGACCTTCGTACACTACGGCACCAGCGACGGACTGCTCAGCCAGCGCTTCTATTTCAACTCCGCCACCAAGGCCCCCGACGGAGCCATCTACTTAGGCAGCATGGACGGGCTGACCGAGATTCGCGGCGAGAACAGCGAGCGGCGCCAGCCCCACCTCACCTTCACCCGGCTGACGGTAGATAACCAGACGGTGACGGCCATCGACGACGACATCCTCGATGCCGACATCACCGAAGCCTCGTGCATACGCCTGCACGAGTCGTTCCGCTCTATGGCCATCGACTTCTCGTCGCTCACCTACACCAGCCACACCCAGGGGCACTACAGCTACCGCCTGCGCGGATTCGACAACGAGTGGACCACCCTGAAGCCCGGCGAGCACGGTGTGCGATATACCAGTCTGCGCCCCGGCCGCTATACCCTGGAGGTGAGATACTCCGCCAAGTCCAGCCCCGACGCCCTGCAGACCATCAGCATCGACATCACGGTGGCCCCCTACTTCTACAAGAGCTGGTGGTTCATCGCGCTCGTGGTCATGGCGCTGGCCGCCCTCGGCTACCTGCTCTACCGCCGGCAGATGGAGCGATGGAAACAGCAGGAGACGGAGCGGCTGCTACAGCCCATCAAGCAGGCCATCAGCGAGGCCGACGCCCCGGAGCAGATGAAGGAGCACATACAGAACATGCTGGCCAACCGCGTCCGCATGCAGCAGAGCATCCACCGCAGCGTGGAGGCCGACAAGGAAGAGGTGCAGCAGCAGAAGCCGTTCGTCGAGCGCATCACCGAAATCATGGAGCAGCACTACCACGACAGCGACTTCAGCGTCAACGAGCTGGCGGCGGCCATCGGCATGAGCGTGAGCGTGCTGTCCAAGCGCCTCAACGAAGAGACGGGTATGAGCGGGGGGGCCTTCATACGCAACTACCGGCTCACCGTGGCCAAGCGGCTGCTCACCGAAGGCGACGGCAGCCGCAACATCACCGAGATAGCCTACCGCGTGGGATTCAACGACCCGAAGTACTTTACGCGGTGCTTCAGCCGACGATACGGCGTATCGCCAAAAAACTACAAAGAAGTGGACAATAAAGGCGACACAGAGGAGCCGTAGCGCGTTTTGTCCACCTCAAAAAGCGTTTTGTCCACCTTTTTCACGCGCGTAATTCGTAACTTTGTGGCCTATTATACGACAATTAACAAACAACAAATAATTACTAACCAAAAAAACTGTTACTTATGAACTATCTGAAATCCTCTTTGGTGCTTACCGGGATGGCGGTTCTGCTCTTCTGTACGACCGGATGTACAGACTGGGGCGAACAAGACCCCGAGGCAGGCAACCAGGTATTTCCGAGTCGTGAGGCGACAAGCACCCTCAGCATGAAGGGGCTGACAGACATTGACGAGGCACCATTCATCGTGGGCCACACGGGCAATGCCGAAATCGTCTATGACAACGACCTCTACACAGAGGTGCTTCACGTGAACCAAGGTACGGCGACGATGGCCAACCCGCTGACAGCCCTCAAGCTGCAGACCGGAGCAGGCATCGCCCTGTGGGTAAAGACCGACGGCGCGAATGCCGACGACCGCATCTTCACCCTGGCCGGCAGCGACGGCTCGCAGCCCATCTACTTCACCACGGGCGGCAAGCTGGTGACGCCGACGGCCACCGGCAGTGTGCAGACCACCACCGAACAGCTGCTGGAGCCCAACACGTGGCACTTCCTCGGCGTACAAATCAACGCTACGGGATGCACCGTGTTCCGCGACGGCGAGCAGGTGGCATCGGCAGCCTACCCCGCCGACCCCTTCCTGGTGGCTGCGCTGAACAGCAATCCCTACCTTATCATCGGTTCCGACAACAACGGCGACCTCTCCGTAGAGCGCATCACCCTGGTGCGCAACACGATGAACGCCAGCGATACCAAGCGGCCTAAGATCACGAAGGTGGTCACGCTGCCCGACCCCGTCTATTTCAACAACTTCGACAGCAGCGACGGACTGACCATCGTGGGTGCCGGCAGCTTCACCACCGATGCCAACGACAAGTTCGGCCGTGTGTTCCAGAATGCAGCATCCACCACGCCGCGCTCCAACTACCTGTTGTTGCCCGACCATATCTTGTCGCACTCGGCAGAGACACAGCAGATGACCATCGGCTTCTGGGTGAACGCCACCAACGCCGGACCGTCGGCAGCCTACAACTGGGCACCGATGTTCATGGCCTACACGGCAGCACCCGTCAACGGCGAGAACACGCTGCCTATGTTCGCATGCCAGTACCGTGGCGTGCTGCAGGTGAACTGTGCCGGATGGACCGACTATACACCCGAGCAGAACGTGGACGGCGTGAACCACCTCTATCACAACGATACCCAGGCCGACTGGCTGGCCGACCACGAATGGCACTACTATACCGTCGTGCTCGACGGCGACAACGCCAAGGTCTATTTCGACGGCGAGGTAAAGAACGAATGGAACATGGACGGCGTGGGCAACACCCAGACGGGCCTGTTCAGCAACGGCCATGAGCTGAAGTACATCTGTCTCGGCGGTAACCAGGCTTGGAACTGGGCCGACAACGACCCGGGCTTCGCCTTCGACGACTTCGTGGTGTACGACCAAGCCCTCGACGAAGAGCTGATCAACAAGATTATCTCCAACAAGGCAGGTGGCGGCGGCACCATTCCTACCGACATCCCCGACCCGTACTACCGCAACACCTTCGAGGAAGCCACCGACCGCGGACTGACCATCGTCGGCAGCGGCGAATGGATTGAGAAGACCGACAACCACGGATGGGTGTTCAGCAACAACACCTCGACGGCTCCGCGACAAAACTATCTGCTGCTGCCCGAAGACCTGCTGGCCCACTCGGCCGAGACCGAGCAACTCACCATCAGCTTCTGGGTGAACGCCTCGAAGTGCGGCGAGAGCGCCGAATACTTGTGGGCTCCACTCTTCATGGCCTACGCACAGAAGAACGTGCCCAACACATGGCCGATGTTTGCATGCCAGTACCGTGGCGTGCTGCAGTTGAACTGCAACGGCTGGACCGACTATGTCGATGCACAGAACACAGCAGGCGTCAACACCCTCTATCACGGCGACAAAGACTGGCTGGCCGACAAGGAGTGGCACCTCTATACGGTGGTGTTCAACGGCGAGAACGCCAAGGTGTTCTTCGACGGCGACCTGAAGAACGAGTGGAACAGCAGCGGCGACAACACCCAGAAGGGTCTGTTCACCAACGGTGCCGACCTGAAGTACATCTGCCTCGGCGGTAACCAGGCTTGGGACTGGGCCGACAATGATGCCGGCTTCGAGTTCGACGACATCATGTGCTTCAACGCTGCCCTGACAGCCGCACAGATCAAGGCACTGTATAGCGTATATCAATAACTAAAGGTATAAAACGACTATGAGAAATCCTATCAATAAACTATTCCTGACCCTGTGTCTGGTGCTCCTCTCGTTAGGGGCATCAGCCCAGGAGAAGATAACGGTCAGCGGACAAGTGACCGACGAGGCTGGTGAGGGCATCATCGGAGCCAGCGTCCTAGAGGCCGGCACGACGAACGGTACGATTACCGACTTCGACGGCAACTTCAAACTGCAAGTGAAACCCAACGCCACGCTGCGCTTCAGCTACATCGGCTTCACCAGCCAGAGCGTACGCGTGAACGGACAGAAGACCGTGAACGTGACGCTGCTCGAAGACCGCCAGGTGGTCGAGGAAGTGGTGGTCGTGGGCTACGGCCATCAGAAGAAAGAGAGTGTGATTGGCGCCATCAGCCAGGTGAACACCAAGGAGCTGCTGAAGTCGCCCTCGGGCAACGTGTCGCAGGCACTGGCCGGTAAGGTGGCCGGTCTGGTGACGTCGCAGACATCGGGTGCCCCGGGTGCCGACGACATGCAGCTGTTCATCCGTGGACGTGCCTCGTTCGCCGGCGACAACCAGCCGCTGGTGATGGTCGATGGCATCGAGCGTCCCTTCTCGCAGATAGCCCCCGACGACATTGAAAATATCTCCGTGCTGAAGGACGCCTCGGCCACCGCCGTCTATGGTGTGCGCGGTGCTAACGGCGTCATCCTGGTGACCACCAAGCGCGGTAAGGACCAGAAGCCTACCGTCAGCCTCACGGCCAACTGGCAGTGGAGCATGGCTACGCGCAAGAACACCTATCTGGACTCCTACGAGAGCGTGAAGCTGCTCGAAGAGGCACTGGCCAACGACGGCCTGCCCTCGCAGTTCTCGGCCCGCGACATCGACATGTTCCGCCGCAGCGTGAACGGCGAGCTGAGCGGCACCGACGCCATGCTCTACCCCAATGTTGACTGGTACGACACCGTGCTGCGCAGCTCGGCTCCCGCCATGCGCTACAACGTCAACATCCAGGGCGGCACGAAGCGCATGCGCTACTACGTGTCGGCAGAATACTACGACCAGCAGGGCCTGTTCAAGAACTTCTCGGAAGACAAGTACGGCAACAAGTCGAACCAGTCGTACAACCGTATCGGATTCCGTGCCAACCTCGACTTCGACCTGGTCAAGGACCTCACGCTCAGCATCAACTTCGGCACCCGTTTCGAGAACCGTCGCGGGCCTAACTCCGACGAGCGCTTCGACGGCAGCTACTCGCAGATATTCTACGGACTGAACCACACGCCGGGCTGGCTGTTCCCCGTCAGCTATCAGGTAGATAACGGCGACTCCATGAAGCAGCTCTATGCCGGCAACTCGCAGTATCAGGACAACCCCGTGGCACGGCTGGCCAAGGCCGGCTTCTACCGCGCCACCAACACCATCAGCGAGACCAACTTCATCGCCAACTACAAGATGGACTGGATTACACCGGGCCTGTCGGCACGCGCCATGGTGTCGTTCGACTACAATGCCTACTACAACCGTAAGTTCACGGCTTCCTTTGCCACCTACGAGCTCATCAACTCGGCACAGCCCCTGCTGCAGTCGTCGTACAACCAGTTCAACACCGACTCTGAGCTGGGCTACGCAGGCGACGACCAGACCACGACGTACAAGCTCTACATGGAGTATCAGTTGAACTATGCCCGCAAGTTCGGCAAGCACGACGTCACCGCCATGGTGCTCTACAACCAGAACGACTACCGGTTCCAGGCCGACCTGGCCAAGCGCTATCAGGGTATCGTAGGTCGTGTCACCTATGGATTCGACGACCGCTACCTGGCTGAGTTCAACTTCGGCTACAACGGCTCTGAGAACTTTGCCAGCGGCAAGCGCTTCGGCTTCTTCCCCGCCATGTCGCTCGGCTGGATAGTCAGCAACGAGAAGTTCATGGAGAAGACCAAGAAGTGGCTCGACAACCTGAAAATTCGCGGCAGCTACGGTCAGGTGGGTAACGACAACTACGCCGGACAGCGCTTCCTCTACGAAGAGCGCTGGAGCCAGATTGTGAACGACTACTACTTCGGCACCACCGGCAAGACGGGTATCTTCGAGAACCAGTACCCCAACTACGACGTCACCTGGGAGCGCGCCCACAAGTTCGACTTCGGCGTTGACTTCGCACTCTTCAATGGCTTGCTGCGCGGTAACTTCGACTACTTCTACGAGCGTCGTAACGACATCTTGACCGAATACCAGACACGCCCGCAGTGGGTGGGTGTCACCATGGCTGCCGGCAACCTCGGTAAGACCAAGAACCAGGGCTACGAGATTGAGCTGCGCCACACCAACACCATCGGCAAGGACTTCCGCTACAACGTCGGCCTCAGCTTCAGCCACTCGCACAACGAGATTGACGAGCTGGACGAGCCGAGCCTGAAGACCGCCTACCGCCGTCTGGCCGGCAAGCCCATCAACCAGTTCATGGGCCTCGTCTGCGAGGGATTCATCACCCAGGCCGACATCCTCAGCGGTACGCTGCCCGTCTCTACCTATGGCAACACACAGGTGGGCGACCTGAAGTATAAGGACATGAACGGCGACGGATTCATCGACGACCGCGACGTGACATATATCGGCTACAGCGATATTCCAGAGAACACCTACTCGCTGTCGTTAGGCTGCGAGTGGAAGGGCATCACCTTCTCCATGATGTTCCAGGGCGTTGACCACGTCAGCCGCTACTACGACGCTGAGGCCATGTATGCCTTCGTCAACGGCGGCAAGGTCAAGGAGCACCACCTGGGACGCTGGAACCCCAACGCCAGCGATGCCTACAACCTGGCTAACGCCTCTTATCCCCTGCTGCACTACGATGCCAACGGCAACCACAACCAGCGCGTCAACTCGTTCTTCCTGAAGAACGGTGCCTTCGTGCGACTGAAGAACATCGAGCTGGGCTACAACCTGCCGTCGAAGTGGATCAACCGGCTGGCCATGAGCGAGTGCCGCGTGTTCGTGAATGCCAACAACCTCATCACATGGGACCACCTGGACGACCTCGTCGATCCGGAGAGCTCCGGCTCGAACAAGTATCCCATCATGAAGACGGTGAACGTGGGTGTAAACATCAGATTCTAACCTCTAACGATTAACGACTATGAAGAAATTATATATATATAAAGGTATAGCTGCACTGGCCGTAGCCTTCTCGATGACCGCCTGCGACTTCCTCGACAAGGAGCCCAGCAACGAGCTCACCGGCCAACAGGTGTTCAGCGACTGGGTGACCATGGAGCAGTTCCACTTCGACACCTATAACTTCCTGCTCAACGGCGAGTGCCGCATCAACGGCAGCTGGCTCGACGCCGCCACCGACCTGGCGGAGACCAGCGTGTCGAACTCAGGCACACGCACCAGTTTCAACATTGGCAACTACTATGCCGCCGGCGGAGCTGCCGAGCTGACCACCCCGTGGGAGAGCCGCTTCCGCGCCATCCGTAAGTGTAACATGCTGCTGGAGCGCATCGAGACCGTGCCCCAGCCCACCGACATCGACCAGGCCACCTACGAGAAGCGTAAGGGCTACTACAAGGGCGAGGCCATGGCCCTGCGCGCATGGTTCTACTGGGAGCTGTTCCTGCGCTATGGCACCGTGCCCATCATCAAGGAAGTGCTCAACCCCGACGGCGACCTGCTGAGCAACTACAACACGCGCCCGACGCTGGTAGAATTCAAGAATTTCCTCATCAGCGACCTCGATGCCGCCTATCCCCTGGTGATGGACAAAGGCACCAGCTATGAGAGTGGCAACGAGGGCCGCGTGAACCAGCCCGTGGTCATGGCCCTCAAGAGCCGCATCCTGCTCTACATGGCCAGTCCGCGCTATGCTGCCGAGAGTGGTGTGACCTGGCAGCAGGCTGCCGATGCCGCCAAGGAGTTCATCGACAACTACGGCACATCATACAAGCTGGCCGACACCTACGAAAACGCCATCCTCAGGAACGCCCACAACGAGGCTAACCCCGAGGTCATCTTCTACCGCAACGATGTGGCACAGGGATGGGGCAGCTATGGCTACTATATCGACGTGCCCGTGGGTGAGGGCGGCAACGGAGGCGCATGCCCCAGCCAGAACCTCATCGACATGTACGACATGGCCAACGGTGTCTCGCCGTTCACCGACTACGATGCCACCGGTGCTCCCGTCTATACTTCGACGGCCACTTGCCCGGACATCCGTACCGGCAGCTACTACGACGACTCGCGGCCCAACGGCGGACGTGACCCGCGCCTGGCAGCCACCGTGCTCACCCACGGCACGGCATGGAACGGCCGCACGCTGAACATCATCCGTGGCGGCGACGACAACCCCATAGGCAATGCCAACGCCACGCCGACCGGATACTACCTGCGTAAGTACATGCCCGAGGCCATCCTGATAAACAACCACAGCGGCGTGAGCTATCGCAACTGGATTCTCATCCGCTATGCAGAAATCCTGCTCAACTATGCCGAGGCACTCAACGAGGTGGACTATTATGGCAACCGCACCACCATCAACAACCTGCTCGACGAGGTGCGCCACCGTGGCGGCATCACCGGCAACATGAGCAGCCGCACCGACCTGGACTCGCAGGAGAAGATGCGCAACTTCATACACAAGGAGCGCACCGTGGAGCTGGCCTTCGAAGAGCACCGCTGGTGGGACGTGCGCCGCTGGGGTGTGGCCCGCGAGGCCCTCTCGCGCGACATCATCGGCATGGACATCGCACACAACGGACGCTACAGCCGCAAGGTGGCCCAGAAGCGTGTCTTCGAGGACCGCATGTACCTCTACCCCATCCCCGAGGGCGAGTATTGGAAGACCGGCTTCCAGAATCCTAACTGGTAATAGTATGAACGAATAAAGTAATACAGAATATTATGAAGAAACAACATATTATAAAAGGTATAGCATCACTGCTGATTGCCATGACCGCCCAGACGGCCTTTGCCGCCGGGCCGGGCCGCACGCTGAAAGGCCGCGTTGTGGACAGCGAGGGGCAGCCGGTCGTCGGTGCCATGGTGAACCTGGGCGAAGGCCTGAAGATGGTACTCACCGACGAGGAGGGCAACTTCGAGCTGAAGAAGGTGGACCCCACCGACGAGGTGTTCGTCGATTACTTAGGATACAAGCAGGCCCGCAAGAAGGCCGACTTCAGCGGTAACTTCGAGGTGAAGTTGGAGCTGCAGGACGAGTACGAGCTGCTGGCTCCCGTGGCCTTCTCGGCCAAGCCCAAGAAGCTCGTCACCGAAGCCACCTCGGTGGTCACCGGCTCAGAGCTGGAGAAGCACCCCATCACGGTGCTGCAGAACGCATTCACCGCCACCGTGGCCGGTGTGCAGACCTACGAGGCCCAGTCGGAGCCGGGATGGTCGGAGACGGAGATGTACATCCGTGGCGTGCGCACCATGAACACTGCCGCCCGTGCCCCGCTGGTGATTGTTGACAACGTGGAGCGCGACCTGTCGTTCCTCGATGCCTACCCCATTGAGAGCATCACCGTGCTGAAGGATGCCGCCGCCACGTCTATCTACGGCATGCGCGGTGCCAACGGTGTCATCCTCGTCACCACCAAGCGCGGCGAGGCCGGCAAGCTGAAGATCAACTTCACACAGGAGGTGGGCTTCCAGACCAATGCCGGTATTCCCGAGACGCAGAACTCCTACAACTATGCGCTGACGTACAACCAGGCTCGCTATCTCGACGGACTGAGCCCCATGTACACCGACTACGACATCGAGCAGTACCGCAAGGTGTGCAACGGTGAGCCGCTGCAGGGCATGGATCGCTACCACTACTTCAACACCAACTGGCACGAGACCATGCTGCGCGACGCTGCCCCGATGTACCGCACCAACCTGCAGATGTCGGGCGGTAACGACCGTGCCCGCTACTACGTGTCGTTCTCCTACCTGCGCCAGGAGGGCCTGTTCGACAAGAAGTGGACGGAGTATAACGAAGACTACAGCACGCAGCAGGTGCTCAACCGCTTCAACCTGCGTGTCAACGTGGACCTGAACATCAACAAGTTCCTCACCGTCGGACTGGACCTCGGCGGACGTATCGACAACATCCTGCAGCCCGGTATCGACATCTGGAACCTCTTCACATGGGGTGCCGGTGAGAACCTGCCCATCTATCCCGTCTATTGTCCCAACGGCGAGTTCTTCATGCCTACGGCTAACGACTCGAAGAACGGTGCCGCCCAGATTGCCGGACGTGGTATCGAGCAGAACCGCCGCCGCAACCTCTACACCACCGTCACCGCTACCGGCGACCTCGGCTCGCTGGTGAAGGGCCTGAAAGCCCACGCCGTGGTCAGCTTCGATGCCTACGAGACCTTCCAGAAGGTGCAGCAGGCCGACATCAACGTGTTCTCGTATGACTTCCAGAACAGCAACGTCACATCGCCCGACCAGTACACCTACCAGCGTATGCGTACGTTCAAGGCACTGCCCGTAGCCACCACCAGCCCGCGTGAGTATTACTACAATGTCAACACCCGCTTCGGACTGAGCTATAACCGCCGCTTCGGCAAGCACCTCGTTGACGCACAGGCCTTCCTGCGCACCTATCAGAATGTGGTACGCGGTCAGAACTCGTCGTGGCGCAACATCTCGTGGAACGCACAGGCCACCTACGCCTACAACGACCGTTACATCGTCAGCGGCAACTTCTCTTACATGGGCAGCGACAACTTCGACCCCGAGAACAACTGGGACACCTTCGGCGGCGTCAGCGTCGGCTGGGTGGCCAGCGAGGAGCCGTTCATCAAGAACCTCAAGCTGTTCGACCTGCTGAAGGTACGCGCCTCGTGGGGTAAGGCCGGCATGACCACCAACAGCTGGCAGCGCTATCCCTACCAGAGCACCTTCGCCACCGGCGGCGGCTACAACTTCGGTACCAGCCAGAGCTACACCGAGGGTTCCTACGAGGCTACCGCCGGCAACCCCAACAACATCTGGGAAGTGTCGAAGATGTGGAACCTCGGTATCGACTTCGACCTGTGGCACAAGAAGTTCTACGGACAGTTCGACCTCTTCAAGGAGTACCGCTCGCAGATTCTCGTTGACCGCTCCACCATCCCCACCCTCTTCGGTCTGGCTGCCCCGCAGGACAGCTACGGCGAGGCTGAGACCCGTGGCTTCGAACTGATGCTCGGCCACCGCAACAGCATCGGCAAGCACTTCAGCTACTTCGTAGAGGGTATGCTGACATGGAACCGCAACAAGATTACCGAGATGGACGAGCTGACGCCCGACTACGCCTACCAGGCCAAGACCGGCCAGCGCATCGGCCAGTATTACATGTTCGAGCTCGACCAGTGGGCCAGCGACCCTGCCCGCATACCCACCAGCCACCAGGATGCCATCGACCACCCGGAGAAGTATCCGTATCACGCTGCCGGTGTCTATAAGCTGGGTAACGCCGTGTTCAAGGATGCCAACGGCGACCGCATCATCGACACCTACGACCAGGTGCCCTCGGGCTATTCGAACACCCGCATTCCCGAGCTTATCCCCAATATCCGCATCGGTTTCGAGCTGTACGGCTTCGATGCCCGTGCCATCTTCACCGGCTACCTGAACCGCACGGTAGAGTGCCGTGAGAACATGGACTACGGTTTCGGATGGGGCGGCACGTCCACCCACGAGGTGACCAAGACCTGGGGCTACTACACCGACGACCCCACCGACCCGCGCAACATCAACGCCGAGTATCCGCGCCTCTCGACCACGTTCAGCGACATCGACCGCAACTACCCCTACAACACCAGCGACATCTGGCTGCAGAGCGGTAACTTCTGGTCGCTGCGCAACATCGAGGTGGGCTACTCGCTGCCCAAGAAACTCATTGCCAAGCTCTACATGTCGAAGTGCCGCGTCTATTTCAGCGCCTACAACATCAAGACATGGAGCCACTTCGAGAACGGTTTCGACCCGGAGAACCCCACCAACTATATCTGGGCCTACCCGAAGACCCGCTCGTTCTCGTTCGGTGTCAACGTAGCATTTTAAACAGTCATTAGAAATAAAGAATTATGATTACCAAAAGCATAAAACATATCTTTGCCGTGGCTCTCATCGGTTGCGGAACGGCCGCGCTGACCTCCTGCGACTTAGACAAGGAGTATGATGCCTCGCTGTCCGAAGAGAAGGTCTTCAACAACTCCGAAGAGACACGTGGCTTCCTGGCCAACATCTATACCAACCTGCCCGACGGCTTTGCACCGCTCACCGACGACCAGTTCACCGGAGCCTCGCGCGACTGCATCACCGACAACGCCGTCACCTCGTGGGGTCTGCACTACTATACCAAGGTGGCCAGCGACGGCTACACCTCTGCCGACCACCCGCTGTTGGGCCAGTGGAACGTCGATCTCTACGGCATCCGCAAGTGCAACCAGTTCATCAAGAATGCCAAGAGCTCCGTGGTGGGTAACAGCAGTGCCACCGGCGACGACAACCGCCTGTTCGACCGCTACATGGCCGAGGCCAAGCTGCTGCGTGCCATCTTCCACTTCGACCTCATCTGCTGGTTCGGTGCAGCTCCCATCATCACCGACGTGTTTGAAGCCGACGACGACATGAACATCAGCCGCATGCCGGCCCCGCAAGCCCTGGAATGGGTGATGGGCCAGTGCGACGAGATCATCAACAGTGGCGCACTGCCCTTCCACTACCAGAACCAGGCCGCCAACTGGGGCCGCGTGAGCAGTGCCGTGGCCTACGCCCTGAAGTGCCGTGCCGCCCTCTACCGCGCCTCTGCACTGAACAACCCGTCGAACGACAATGCGCCATGGGCTGCTGCTGCTGCCGCCGCCCGTGCCTTCATCAATGCCAACGACGTGGCCGGTCAGCCCTACAAGCTCTACAACACCGGCAACCCCGGCGACGATGTCTATCGCGAGACGGTGGTCAACCCCGTGCAGAACCCCGAACTCATCCTGTCCCGCAGTGTGTGGAATACCAACCAGATTGAGAAGGTATTCCTGCCCGTCGGCTTTACAGGCAGCTTCAGCGGTGCCGGACGTACCAACCCGACGCAGAACTTCGTGGATTGCTTCGAGATGGCCAACGGCATGACCATCGACGAGGCCGGTAGCGGCTACGACGAGCAGCATCCCTTCGACAACCGCGACCCGCGTCTGGCCCAGCTGGTGTTCTACCACGGCATGACATGGGGCCGTGCCGACGACTCGGAGCAGCGCAAGCTCGACATGAGTTCGAACGAGGGTGCCCCCGGCGTGGACTACAACTCGTCGATGGGTGGCACCTATACGGGCTACTACCTGAAGAAATGGGTGAACAACATCTCTTGTAAGCAGGGCGAGATCTATCCCCACGGATGGCCCGTCTTCCGCTACACCGAGATACTGCTCAACGCTGCCGAGGCCATCAACGAGGCCGAGGGTCCGACGGCTGCCTACCAGTACATCAACCAGATTCGCCAGCGTGCCGGCATGCCCGACTTCGCCGGTCTTAGCAAGGAACAGCTGCGCGACCGCATCCGCAACGAGCGCCGCATCGAGCTCGCGTTCGAAGACCACCGCATGTGGGACCTGCGCCGCTGGAAGGCCTACGAGGGTGTCACCCTGGCCAACGAGGCCGCGAAGCCCCGCTACCAGCAGCTGCTCAACCTCTACGGTGTGAAGATTACCGGTACCGACGTACAGGCCGCCCCGACCTTCACATACGGTCCTGCCGAGACGGTGAACACCCGCGTGTTCAACTCGCCGAAGAACTACCTCTTCCCCATCCCCAACAACGAGGTGAAGCGTGCCCCCAACCTGGGCCAGAACCCCGGCTGGTAAACACGTACATACTATGAGTTAGTACACACACATACGAACCATCAAACATCAAGATAATGAAGAAACTATTTCATATTCTCTTCGCCGGTGTTGCAGGCCTGCTGATGACGGCCTGTAGCGACGACGTGACCAACACATCGGCAGGCGACGGCACACCCGTCGTCATCGCCCCCACGGTCACCATCACCAACATCACCTCCAGTTCCGTCAGCGTTTCGGCATCGGTGAGCGGCGGCGGCATCTTCCGCAAGGGTATCTGCTATGCCACGCACAGCATGCCCACCATCAACGACCACGACGCCATGGCCACCGGCAACGACTTCACGCTGAGTCTGACCGGTCTGGCTCCCGCCACCACCTATTATGCCCGTGCTTACGCCATGACCGAGGCACAGACACTCTATTCAGCCAACGAGATCTCGTTTACCACCAAGGCCCGCAGCGGACTGGACGAGCTGGACGAGTGGAAGGCTCCCACCTATGCTGACGACTATCGCAGCATCTCCGGATGGAACTACCGCGACCAGTGGAACCTGGCCAACGTTCACGACCCGACGGTATTCCTGGCTGAAGACGGCTACTACTACATGTACCAGACCGACGCTTCCTACGGCAATGCCAGCATGGGTGCCGGCAAGGGCCACTTCCACGGCCGCCGCTCGAAGAACCTCATCGACTGGGAGTACCTCGGTGCGCCGAGCTGCATGATGGAGACCCCGGCATGGGTGCTGGAGCAGGCCAACGCCTACCGCGCTGAGTTAGGACTGCCCGCCATCACCGACCCGCAGTACCTCTACTGGGCACCGTGCGCCCGCAAGGTGCGCAACGGCCTGTACCGCATGTACTACGCCATCGGACTCGACAACTTCATCAAGACCGGTAAGTCAAGCCGCGATGCCGCCAACTTCGACGGCTCATGGACCGAGCGTGCCTTCATCGGCATGATGGAGACCGCCGACCCCGCCTCCGGCCAGTGGGAAGACAAGGGCATGGTCATCTGCTCTGCCTCCGACCGTGGCACCAACTGGAACCGCTCCAAGATTGACGGCGACTACGGCTCTGCCTACTTCCGCTACAACGCCATCGACCCGACGTTCATCATCACCCCCGAGGGCGAACACTGGCTGGCCTACGGCTCTTGGCACAGTGGCTTTGCTATCGTACAACTCAACCCCGAAACGGGTAAGACGCTGCAGCCCTTAGGCAAGCCCTGGGCAGCTAACGCCACCGAGCTGGAAGCCAACGGCTACGGCAAGCGCATCAACACCCGCGTGGCCTCTGGAACATGGGCACGCTGGCAGGGTTCCGAGGGTCCGGAGATTGTCTATCACGACGGCTACTACTATTTGTTCATGGCCTACGACGGTCTGGACATTCCGTACAACACCCGCGTGGTACGCTCCACCCGCGTTGACGGCCCGTACTCCGGCATCGACGGAGCCAACGTCACCAACGGTGCCAATGCCTTCCCCATCGTCACCCACCCCTACAAGTTCTATGGCGACTACGGCTGGGTAGGTATCTCCCACTGCGCCGTATGGGAAGACGGCAACGGCAACTGGTACTACTGCTCGCAGCAGCGCTTCCCCGGCAACTATCCCGGCAACGCATCGAACGCCGTCATGCTGGGCGGTGTGCGCCGCATCGTGTGGGACGACAACGGATGGCCCCTCGTCATGCCCGAGCGCTATGCCGCCGTACCGCAGGCTGAGATTACTGCCGACGACATCATCGGCGTCTGGGAGCACATCGACCTGGGCTACAGCCAAGGCAACCAGAAGTCGTCGAGCGACAAGGTACTCAATGCTGATGGTAGCATAGGCACCAGTAAAGAAGAAAAATGGAGTTTTGACCCGAAAAATAACACGCTGACGATGACTATCAACGGGAGTAATGTCAAGCTGAAGGTATCGCGTGAGTGCGACTGGGAGGCTTCGCCGCGCCGCCACACCCTGGTCTATGCCGGCATCAACGGCATCAAGACCTACTGGGGCAAGAAACGCTAAACCATTTCATCCGTCAGGGGGAGGCAACAATGGCCTCTCCTGACGGATGCTTTTACAACCACGAATTTCACGAATTATTCTCATTATTAACGAACTAACATTACACATTATGAAAAAAATCTTTACGCTTATTGCGGCCGCCATGCTGAGCAGTGCTGCCGCCGTGGCCGGAACGACCACTGTAGGAGCAGAAGACAACACCTCCACGTTCTGGGCGGCATTCTCTGACTACTACACGCTGGCTCCGAACAAAACACTGAAACTGAAGTTTACAAACTACACTGGCAAAGCAGAAAACTGGCACAACTGGGTGGCCGTGGTCACCACCGATGCCAACCGTGGTGCCGACGGCTACTCGGAGTATGTCGCACTGCGTGCCGACAACTATGCTTGGCAGTACGCGCTGAATACCGGCCCCGACTCGTCGCACGACTGGTTCACGTCACTTACCAGCAATTACAACTGGGAAACCTTCAAGAACGACATGGACGCTTCGACGGTAGAGATGACCATTGAGCGCAAGAAAGCTGTGGTGACCATCCATGCCGACATTACCACCAGCAGCTCGGCAACCTACTACGAGGAGTTTGTCATTAACTGCGGCGACGGCAATCAGAACATCCGTGCCTTCCTGACCACTGAGCTCGGCCACCTGGTCATCGACAACGACGCCACCGCCATCACCGATACCGAAATCCCCGCTGAGCCCACCGTTGAAGGATTGGTAGGCCTGGAGGACAACACCACCGCCTGGTGGACGGCTTTCTCCGACTACTACAAGATACCTGCCGGCAAGACGCTGAAGATTGAGTTCACCAACTACAGCGACAAGAAAGAGAATTACCACAACTGGATTCTGGTAGCCACTACCGATGCAGCACGCAACGGCGACGGCTACTACGAATACTTCGTGCTGCGCTCCGACAACTACGCCTGGGGCGACGGCAAGAACACATGGAACGACCCGAGCAATGCCAACTTCTGGGGCACGGAAAACTTCACACTGGCGAGCAACTACAACTGGGACACCTTCAAGAATGATATGGACGGGGCCAACGTGCTACTGGAAGTGAGCAACGACAAAGACAACAATCAGATTGTCGCCAAGGCCACCGTTACTCCCGCCGCTGACGGTGCAACCCCTTACGAGATGACCTTCGTCAAGAAGCAGGCTAACTTCACGCCCGCTGTAGCAGAGAACATCAGTGCTTTTCTAACTGTCGAAGGCGGCCACCTCATTATCAAGGGCACCGAGATTATCGACACTACTACCACCGCCATCCAGACCGTGAAGGTTGCCAACGGTGCCGCCGCCAGTGTGCGCTACAACCTGGCCGGACAGCAGGTAGATGCTGCCTACAAGGGAGTGGTCATCGAGAACGGCAAGAAGATGCTGGTGAAGTAAGCCACGCTACAAAATAGCAAAACCCAATAAGAGATGCTACCTGTCCGACCTGTCATACACGGAGCATGCCGCCGGGACAGGTCAGGCAGGTAGCCCTCTTTTAAAAAGAATCTACACCCGAACATGAAGAAAAGCCTCATCGCCCTGACCGTCCTGCTGACGGTCACGCTCGCTGCACAGGGCCAGCAACCGCAGCGCCGCTCATGGCGCAACTTCCAGACCGAGACGCCCATGGTTCACGACCCCGTGATGGCCTACGAAGACAGCACATACCACCTCTTTGCCACCGGCCACGGTCTGCAGCACCTGACATCGCGCGACCGCAAGATGTGGACCGTCAGCCGACAGCCGCTGATGACCGTCATCCCCCGCTGGGCCACCGACTCCGTGCCGGGCTTCACCAACCATGTGTGGGCCCCCGACGTCATCCGGTGGCACAACCGCTGGTGGCTGGCCTACAGCTGCTCCACGTTCGGCAAGAACACATCAGCTATCGGACTGCTCAGCACCGGCTCGCTGCGCAACGCCGTATGGAGCGACGAGGGCTGCATCGTGGCGTCACGCGCCAAGCGCGACAACTGGAACGCCATCGACCCCTGCTTCGTCATCGACGACAACGACCAGCCGTGGATGCTGTGGGGCTCGTTCTGGGACGGCATACAGATAGCCCGGCTGGACACCACCATGCACATCGCCCCTGGCGAGCGGCCCCGCACCATCGCCCGCCGCTACGACCCTGCCTGCAAGACCATGGCCCCCAACCCCACCTCGAAATATGCCGGGCGCAACGCCATCGAGGCGCCCTTCGTGTTCCGCCACGACGGCTACTACTACCTCTTCGTGTCGTGGGACTACTGCTGCCGCGGACCGAAAAGCAACTACCGCGTGGCCGTAGGGCGCAGCCGCCACGTAGCAGGCCCCTATCTCGACCGCAACGGCAAAGACATGCTCAAGGGTGGCGGCACCATCTTCCTTGAGGGCGACAAGACCAACTACGAAGCCGCCGGCCACTGTGCCGCCTACCATATTGACGGGCAGGACATCTTCATCTGCCACGGCTACAGCACCGCCCACAACGGAGCGTCCATCCTCATACAACGCCCCATCCGCTGGACCCCCGACGGGTGGCCCGAACTCGATTAACACGACTGCCGAAGGGTGGTCTCAACGCTATTAACACGATATGCTGACACTCAGAAAGATATTGACCATACTGGCCGTCATCATGCTGATGCCCCTCACGGCACAAGCCGCCAGCCACGAGCAAGGAGACTCTATCTACGAGCAGTTTGCCCACTGGGGCTACGAGCAAAAGACCGACAGCGTGCTCACGCACAAGGCCGAGGCCCTGCGCCTGCTGGCCGACAACCGCCAGTGGGAGCACTACTACTACGTGGCCAGCCTGGCCATACAGATGCGCCTCATGCTCGACAACAATCCCAGCGCCTGCCTGCGCGAGTGCCAGCAGCTGTACCGCTTCGCCACCGACCACTACCATGCCTACGGGCGCGCCATGGTGCAGGCCCAGACGGGCTGGATATACGGCTACATCGGCGACCACCAGGAGGCCGTGCGCCAACTGCGCCAGAGCATCGACACCATGCGCCGCCTGAAGAAGGAGAACCGCGACGTGCTCACCTTCTATTACATCTATGCCTACATGCTCGAACTGACCGGCAACTACGATGAACAGCAGCGCATCATCGACGAGTCCAAGCGAATAGCCCGGCGGCTGAACCTCGACAAGCAGTCGCCGCAGGTCTGCAAACTGCTGACCGACCAGCTGCAGAACACCGAGGCCCTGATGCTGATACACCGCGGCAAGCCCCGACAGGCCGCCCCCATCATCGGCACCATCGAGCAGAAGCTGGCCTCGGGCACCGAGCACTCCGTCTATGAAGCCTACCGCGCCATCGCCGAATACCGTCTGGCCACGGGCGACTACCACGGTGCCCTGGCAGCCACCGCCGACATGGAGCGACAGCTGCACGGCAGTCACAACGCCGGCCTGCAATGGGGGCTGAACCTGCTGCGCTCCGAAATATTGCGCCGACTGGGGCGTAGCGACGAGGCCTACGACACGCTGAGCCGGATGATGGACCGCCGCAACACGGCCAACATCAGCCAGCTGCGCCGCCAGCTGAGCGAGATGGACGCACAATACCAGATGGACGAGCTGCGCATCCACGAGCAGAAGAGCCATTTCTGGTGGGCGGTCATCGTGGCGCTCATCGTCATCTGCGGCCTGCTGGTGTTCAACATTTTCCGCTACATCGCCGGCAAGAAGCTGAAGCAGGCCCACGCAAAACTGGTTGAAGCCTACGAACAATTAGAAGAGACCACCACGGCCAAGGAGCGCATCGAGTCGGAGCTGCGCATCGCCCGCGACATACAGATGTCGATGGTGCCCAACCAGTTCCCGCATTGCGAGGGCTTGGACATGTATGCCGCCATGACACCGGCACGCGCCGTGGGCGGCGACCTCTACGGCTACCTGCTGCGCGACGGCAAGCTCTATTTCGCCGTGGGCGACGTGTCGGGCAAGGGCGTGCCCGCGTCGCTCTTCATGGCACAGGCCACCCGCCTCTTCCAGACCATGGCCAGCCAGGGCATGCAGCCTGCCGACATCTGCACGCGCATGAACCAGGCCCTCTCCGGCGACGACAACAAGAGCGGCATGTTCGTCACCTTCTTCCTCGGGCTGGTCGATCTCGCCACCGGCCACCTCTCGTTCTGCAATGCCGGTCACAATCCTCCCCTGCTCGACAGCGAATTTATGCAGATGGAGACCAACGCCCCCATCGGCATCTTCCCCGACCTACAGTATGTCGGCGAAGAGATGACTGACATCCGTGGCCACCGGCTGTTCGTCTATACCGACGGGCTGAACGAGGCCGAGAACCAAGAACAGCAGCAGTTTGGCGACGACCGTCTGCAAGACATCCTGCGCTGCTACCCCAACGACACGGCGCGCCAGCTCATAGACCGCATGACCGCCGAGGTGGAGCACCACCGCAACGGTGCCGAAGCCAACGACGACCTGACGATGCTGTGCATTCGCGTGATACCCGTTGATTAGCACTCCCGGGGACAAAGGAAACATTCAAAACATCAGACGCACATATTCAAAACATCAGACACACATTAATTTAATATGACTGTTAACATCAAACCCATCACGAAACGACTTTTTGTTGCTTGCATGGCATGTATGGCACTACTCCCGTTGACATCGTGCCAGCCAAAAAAGAGCAAGGCAGCAAGCGACGCTGAAACGGCCGACAGCCTGGCGGCCCCACGGTATGCCAAGGGATACCAAGTGAAAGACAGTGCGGGCGTCAGGCTCGTTGACATAGGCGACGACTACCACTTTGCGCTGGTATCCCAACAAGACGCTACTGCTCCAGAAGGCTATACGAAGGTGGTAGTGCCCATTCGGAGCACCATCTGTATGACCGCCCTTCAGCTGTCGAACTTCACGGCCCTTGATGCCCACGACATCGTCAAGGGCCTGACGGGCACGAAGAATCTTTTCAACAAGGACATTCTGCAGCGGGTAAAGGACGGCCGCATAGTGAAGATTGGCATGGAGGGCAACTTCGACACGGAAATGGTGCTGGCCGCCAATCCCGATGTCATCTTCATATCGCCCTTCAAGCGCGGCGGCTACGATGCCATTCGCGAGACAGGCATCACCCTGGTGCCCCACTTGGGCTACAAGGAACTCGACCCGTTGGGCCAGGCCGAATGGGTCAAGCTGGTGGGCATGTTCATCGGCAAGGAGAGAGAGGCCTGCCGGGTGTTCGCCGGCATCGAGCAGCGCTACAACGAGCTGAAGGCCAAGACGCAGCATGTCGGTAATCGCCCCACGGTGACAAGCGGCGAGATGCACTACGGCACCTGGCACGCTGTGGGCGGGCGCAACTATCTGGCACAGATTTTCCGTGACGCCGGCGCCGACTACGTGGTCAACGACGACGAGACGGCCGGCGAGAACCTGGAGTTTGAGAAGATGTATGCCTTGGCAGCCCATGCCGACTACTGGCGCATACTGAACAGCTATCCCGGCGACTTCTCGTACGACGCGCTGAAGAGCAGCGAACCCCGCAACGAGTTGTTCAAGGCTTTCAAAGAGCGGAAGGTCATTTACTGCAACATGAAGCAAACTCCCTACTACGAGATTTCGCCCGTGCAGCCCGACGTGCTGCTGAAGGACTTAGTGGCCATTTTCCATCCTGAACTGGTAGAAGCCGACTATCAGCCCACGTTCTACAGACTGCTGCAATGAAGCATACGCTACCCCTGACACTGACGCTGCTGGTTTCCATCGCCGTGCTGACGATTGTCAACCTGCTCATCGGCTCGGTAGTCATACCCGTCGCTGACATCTGCCGCATACTGGCCGGCGAGGAGGTGAACGAGATCTGGCAGAACATCATCTGGAAGTCGCGCCTGCCCCAGGTGCTGACCGCCATAGCCGCCGGAGCAGGACTGGCCGTCAGCGGACTGCAGATGCAGACCGTCTTCCACAATCCGCTGGCCGGTCCGTCGGTATTAGGCATCAGCAACGGGTCGGCACTCGGTGTGGCCTTTGTCGTGCTGCTGTCGGGCCGAATCGGCGGTGTGGCTCTATCGCGACTGGGCTATTTGGGCGACGCAGCCATGTCGGTGGCAGCCATTGTGGGCGCCCTGGCCGTGCTGCTGCTCATCGTATGGATAGGCCAGCGGGTGAAGGGCAATGTCACGCTGCTAATCATTGGCGTCATGATAGGCTATCTGGCCAATGCCATCATCGGTGTGCTGAAGTTCCTGTCACCCGAAGAAGATGTCAAAGCCTTCGTGGTGTGGGGGTTAGGGTCGTTCTCTCGGGTAAGCGGCGATGAGATGGTGCTGTTCGTGGTCGTCATGGCCGTGCTCATTCCGCTGAGCTGCCTGCTGGCGAAAACCATGAACCTGCTGCTGCTTGGCGACCACTATGCCGCCAACCTGGGGCTGAACATCCGCCGCAGCCGCATGCTGGTCATCGTCTCGTCGGGCGTGTTGGTGGCTATCGTGACAGCCTACTGCGGCCCCATCATGTTCGTCGGTCTGGCGGTGCCCCATCTGGCACGAGCCATCTTCCGAACCAGCGACCACCGCATCTTGATGCCCACCACGGCCCTTTGCGGCGCCGTCTTGGCCCTGCTGTGCAATTTCATTGCCCGCATGCCGGGTTTTGAGGGGGCGCTGCCCGTCAACTCGGTCACCGCCTTGGTGGGGGCTCCCGTCATAGCGAGTGTATTGTTCCGTCGTCGGCAATCAGCAGAATAGTGAGACTGCTTCGGGGCACTAAGGACCGGCAGTGCTTCAGGCAATGGCCAATTACCGCCCGGCAGAAGTCGTCAAGCCTCTCGGCCGGTATCTTCTCCCACAGCTCACGGGCCAAGGTGACGCTGCTCAGGTCTGTTGCGCAATGCGCCTCGTCGAGCAGACCAGCCACGAAGTCACGGTTCATCACGCTCTTCCTGCTGTGCGTGTCCAACTGCCCTTCGGCCAGTTTTACCGCCTTGCCCAGCATGACCCCAAGCGTGACACGAGGGAAATGAAGACTGTCAGCCATACGCAGCGTCTCGCCTATATAGTTGCCATATTGCACGAAAGCCTGCGGAGGCAGGTCAGGATAGGCCTGCCGCAAGAACCCTTCGCTCTTGGCACCGCTGTTCAGCACCACCCGCTGCGAACCGCTGGCCTTCGCTACCTGCATGCACTTGCGGATGCTGCCGACGAAAGCCTCCTCTGAGAAAGGTTTCACTATGCCTGACACGCCGAGAATCGAGATACCCCCCTCTATGCCCAACCGTGGATTGAACGTGCGGCGGGCCACCTCGGCTCCGTGGGGAACGGAGATGGTACAAATCCATTGCTTACTACCGTCAGCCTGCCTGCTGTCGGCATCGCCGATGAGCATGTCCAGATTCCTGCGAATCATCTCACGCGGTACTTTGTTGATGGCCGGTTCACCAGGAGGATAGTCGAAGCCCGGCAGCGTGAAGCGTCCGACACCCTCGCCACCGGCAATGATCACCCGTTCGCCTTCTACCGGAGCCGACACAATATGGTCTGCCGGAGCCGAGGTTTGGCAAACCGTCGCACGAATCTCCAGGCCTTGCGTCACATCCGGATCGTCGCCAGCCTCCTTCATGCAATAGGCATGGCCGCCGCCATAGCCCACCGCCACCTGAAGCGTCTCGCCGTCAGGCAGCAAGACCGGCACTTCCGATGGTCTCTTGCCACGCAGCTGCAGCATGGCAGCCACCGCAGCCGCCGTGGCACACGTGCCCGTAGTCAATCCGCTATGCAAGGGGAAGAATGCCGGCAACAGCCGCTCCACCGCCCTCCGCAGACCGTAGGGGCCGTCCACCACAGCATCATGAGCCATACTTTCCGGACGCTTGATGGCGATGATGCGCATTCCTCTTGCCCTGGCGGCATCCACCTTTTCAGCGAATCCCCCCGACAGTCCGCTCTCTTTCAGCAAGACGGCATCGGCATGCAGATTCATGCTGTCGGCATCCTCGTAGTAGCAGATTCTGCTGTCCGGTACGCCCTGTTCATGTGCCAGGCGGATGGACGACTGCCGCTTCAGGATGCGGTAGTATATCGTCATCCCATAGGCTTCAAGAGGTCGCAGTTTCCGAATACTCTGCACGCCGGTAGTAGCCAGCAAGGTGTGGATGTCGCGTGGAATCTGGCTATAGTCGTCAATCCATAGTATGTCGGCAGAACGGGGCGGATAGATGCGCTCATAGCGCACGACGGGAATCGACAGTCGTCCGGCCACCATGATGACCGTCTGGTGCAGACCGGCGGCAAAGGGATGGGCGGCATCAACCAGGAGACGGATGCCATGCTGACTGCAGAAATGCTGCATCATGTCAGCATCCATGGCTCCGTCCACGCGCTGCCCGTAGTGCAAGGCAACGGCCTGTTCGCCCGTCTTGGTACTATAATAATACGGTGTGCCGGCCTCCTCCAGCACCTCCACGGCCTTGCGCCCCTCCGTCGTACCTCCGAAAAGCAGTATCATGCCTCGCCTTGTCTGAAGAGATGGGTGAAATGCTTGGAGTACAGTTCGGATAGGCCCTGCCTGTTGCCGATGGCCTCGCCCACCACGATCATGGTGGTCAGCGTCAGATGATTGTCACGTACGATGCGGGCCAGGTCTTTCAGCTGCCCACGGAATATCTGCTGGTCGGGCCACGTCAGGTGGTAGCAAGCAGCCACCGGCGTATCCTCCGGATATTCCTGCAGCAACTCCCGCTGCACGTCATCTACAATGGCTGCCGAAAGGAATATGCACATGGTAGATTGGCTCCGTGCCAGCAGGTGCAGTTTTTCGCGGTCGGGCATGGGGGTTCGCCCCTCGCCGCGAGTCAGTATGATGGTCTGCGTGCGCTCGGGAATGGTGAACTGGCTCTGCAGCTCGGCAGCAGCAGCCTGGAACGACGAGATGCCCGGCGTGATGTGGTAGTGCATGCCCTGTCTGTCGAAATAAGCCATCTGCTCCTGGACAGCGCCGAAGATGCATGGGTCGCCAGTATGCAGTCTGACGATGAAGTGCCCCCGGTCGTAGTGCTGCTTCATCAGTGCGCATTGTTCTTCCAGCGTCATGCCGGCACTGCTTCGCACCACGGCTCCCCGCTTATGGCAGCGCGTCAGTGCCTCCGGCACCAGACTGCCGGCATAGAGTATCAGGTCGGCCTGCTCCAGCATCCTCCGCCCACGCACGGAAATGAGGTCCGGGTCGCCCGGTCCGGCTCCTACTATCTCGACGAACCCTTCCTGGCTGCGCAGATGCTCACGACCGATGGCCAGGGCCGCCGTCCAGTTCTTGCCCTTCACCTTGGGTACGACAAGCTTGCCGTGGCCTGAACCCAAGATGGCGGCCGCCTCGCAGACACTCGGGGTGCCCACATGCTTTTCCACGACAGAACTGGGATGAGGCACCTCTACCTGCGACAGTTCCTCGGCGGTGAAGAACTCCACCCGCATGTCGTACTCGTCCTCCAGCAGTTCCACAAATTCCTCGTCTTGCTTCACGTCAATCGTGCAATAGCGGCAGCTGCAGGGCAGCACGCCCTTGCGGGCAAAAGCCTCGTCTATCTCGTCGTAAATCGTCTCGTAGTCTTCCGGATGGTTCGCCAGTCCGAAACCCACCGTACCCACCATCGGCACGAAATGCAGATTCAGCATGCCGTCGGGTGCATAGCGGATGAACGGCGACACGATGATCAGCAGGCGATATTTCCGTGGGTCGGCCTCTCTGATGTCGCTGATGATGGTGACGTGTGCGGGCAGCGTCCGCTCCAAATAGTCGGTGCCTGCATCGCGAGCCTCAAGCAGCAAGGCCGTAGGCTGGCGACTGACGAAGGCAAAGATGCAGTCGTTCATGTCGTAGATGTCGCTGGCCACGGGCCACCCGAAACGCTGCTCGAAGGTGTCAAGGGCCCACAATCCGGCGTTGTCGCTCTGTGTCGTGACGACGGCATTAGCTCCCAGGATGCCCGCCACTCGGTCTGTCAAGAGGTTGGCACCGCCCACATGGCCCGACAGCACCGATACGGCATGCTGTCCGAGGCTATCCACACAGACCACTGCCGGGTCGTCATGCTTGTCTCTCACGTATGGCGCAATGGTTCGCACGCAGATGCCCAAGGCACCTATGAACACGAAGCCGTCGAACTGCTGCCAGCGCGGTCCGGCCTCTGTTCGCTGAATAATGGTTCCACCGAGCTCTTTTCGCAGCGTGTCGGCTATCTCGCGGCCAGTTTCGCTAATGGGTATGATGGCTATCTTTTGCATTTCAGAATAGTTATGGGGTGATGTTCGTTGCATTGAATATATAAGGGGGATTCCTGACGGAGGCCCAGCTCGCGACAGGCATCGTTCCAGAGCTGCAGGCTGTCTGTCGTCACCTTCGGGGCTTTCACGCTGTTCATCACCATGCAGCCGTCGGGGGTGAGCACGGTCAGCACGCGCCGCATGATGTCGGCCAGCCTGCCGCCATGCCCACCTATGAACACAGCATCGGGAGCGGGGAGCGCAGCCAGGTTGGCCGTCAGGAAGTCGCCGATATGCACGCCAATGCCCGGTGCGCCGTGCCTCCGCATGTTTTTGTGCATGATTGCCTCGCAATCGGGCCTGACTTCGAAGGCTTCGATGGTGAGATGGGGGAATTGCAGCCGTGCCTCGACGGACACGCTGCCCGTGCAGAAGCCGATGTCCCACAGCACCTGCGACCGGGGCAAGTCCAAAGCCTGAAGCGTCAGCAGCCGGATGGGCATCTTCGTAATCATTCTCTCCCTGCCGTCCAGCAGGGCAAACTGTGTGTCGGGAATGCCGAAGCGCCGCTGCCTCTTTGCAGACATCTGGTTCCCATGCGTATGGACGATGACACAGTTGGGGTGGCTGAAGGTTTGGCTGGCAGCCTCGTCAAGGCTCAGCGTTCTCACTTGCTCATACTCAGGATGGCCTAAGTGCTCGCCTATGCTCATGTCATAATCCATATAGCCATACTCCAGCATGCGCCGGGCAATAGCCGCCGGGGTATGCTCGCGGTCGGTCAGCACGCCTATCTTGCCATACCCCTCTATCAGCGCACGGTCGAACGCCGGCCACGGTCTCCCCGTCAGCGACACGATGTGCATGTCGTGGTAGGGCATCAACAGGCGGTGGGCCAGCATCTGCAGCGAATTGAAAGCGGGATAGACGATGATTTCGGCCTCAGGCATCTTTCGCCGGATGGTGTTGGCAAAGCCGAAGAACAGCGGGTCGCCCGAAGCAAACACCACCACCGGAGTATCGGGTGTCAGCGTTTGCGCTATCGCCCGGTATCGCCTGAATACGTCATCCAAGGGAACTGAAATGTCTATCCACTCTGCACCTGCTGGCAGCAAGCGGGCCACTATCTCATGATGCCTCCGCCCGCCACTGAACACCCGCCCGCCACGAATGGCATCGTGTACCTCTGGCGGGAAGAACGGCCGTGGGCTGTCTGTAATACCAATAACGACAAATCGCATATCCAAAAGACGTACTGATGGTGTGTGGAATCTACAAATCGCGACCGGGCTTCAGCTGTGCAGCGTCGTCGAAAGTGAGAACGGCATTGCACAGGGTGGCTGCAAGGTTCGAGCCCCCCTTGCGCCCCTCGACAATAATCTTGGGAATCTGGCGGAAAGGCTTCACCATGTGTTTCGACTCCTTGACATGCACAAAGCCTACAGGGGCAGCAATGATGCCCGCCGGACGTGCCTTGCCGCTACGCACCAGCTCGCACAGCTCCATCAGCGCCGTAGGGGCATTGCCCACGGCAAAGAGCGCGTCGGGATGCTCCTCGACAGCCAGTCGCATGCCGGCCTGGGTTCGCGTCGTACCCCCGGCAGCAGCCATCGCGGCCACCCGTGGGTCGCCGAGATAGCACTTCACCTCGATGCCCAGTCGCGCCAGTGCGGCCTTTCGTATGCCGGTAGCCACCATCGTCACGTCTGTCACGATGGTTTTCAGCGTTCCGCCGATTACCTTGTTGTATATGTTCTCCACGGCCTGTTCGTCGGTATGCAGTATCTGCTCCATGTCGAAGTCGGCCGTGGTATGGATGGCATGCAGCAGTGCCCAGAGGTGGCCCAGCGGGTAGTCTTTCCGTTTCAGCTCGCCCCTGATGGTACGAAACGACTCCATCATGATTTGCTGCCCCACACTGCCGCCAGCAGCCATCTCGCGGTAGTATCCGCGCGGCGTTATCATCTTTCCGTCAGAGACGTAGGTCTGCGAATTGCCTATCAAGACCACGGTGAACATATCCACATCCTCCGGGTCGAAGGCTCCCAGGGTGGTGGTCACCACCTGCTGCTCGTCGCGCCCCGCCTGCCTGACGTAGCCCACGGGAGTGTCGGGCGAGCGCTGATTCAGGAAAATCTCCTGCAGCCGATAGAGCTGCCAGTAGCGCCCGTGCGACTTGGGGTTATAGACGGCCGTCACGAAGTCGCCCGCTGCCGCTGCCTCTATCCTGCGCTCTATCAACTCCCAGGGGGTCATCAGGTCAGACAGCGACACCAGACAGACATCATGGCCGACGGGGGCTCCCAGCAGCGAGGCAGCCTTCTGAAAGGCAGAAATGCCCGGCAGCACCACCACCTCGACGGGCGACTGTCGCTCGCGCTTCATTTCATAAATCAGCGGAGCCATGCCATAGATACCGGCATCGCCAGAGGAAATAACCACTACCGTCTTGCCCTGCTCGGAGAGCCGGAAAGCCTGCTCGGCCCGCTCCCGTTCCCGCTTCATGCCAGTATCAACGCACTCACAGCCCGGCATGAGGTAAGGCTCGACAAAGCGGAAGTAGTACTTGTATCCCACAATGGCATCGGCCTCTCTGACGGCCTCCAGCACGGCAGGTGTGATGTCGGCAGCGCTGCCCGGCCCAATGCCCGCAACAATAATTTTCTTCATATTGGCTGCAAAGATAGCAAATAATACACAAATATTTTGTAGTTTTTGGGTAAAATCGCAAAACTTTTGTAAATAAAGGCGGTGTGGAAGATAGAGGATTGTGTTTAGGAAACGAATGAGAACAATGCGGATAATCATTTGCAAGTATTCTTGCATTTTCTGCCTTAAACCGCATTACTTTACTGAAAATTTATGGTTTTCCCACGGACTTTCCCAAATTTTCCTCGTATCGCCTTTATTTATGGGGCGAACTGCGTTAATCATCCAAAAATGCTTTTCTATTTCAGCACAATTGTTTAATTTTGCAGCAAAATTCGGCAAAGACTACGAAAAAGGCATGAAGCGAATCATTCTTATCACCGGTGGACAGCGGTCTGGCAAGAGCCGCTATGCAGAACAGATGGCGCTGTCGCTTACCGACCGGCCCGTCTATCTGGCTACGGCCCACGTCTGGGACGACGAGTTCCGCCAGCGGGTGCGCCGTCACCAGGAGCGGCGCGGCCCGCAGTGGACGAACATCGAGGAAGAGAGACATTTGAGCCGTCACGACCTGACGGGGCGCGTGGTGGTAATAGACTGCATCACGCTATGGCTGACCAATCTCTTCACGCCGGTCGCCACCGACGAGTGTGAGACGACAGCCACCCACGACACATCGACAGCATCTGCGCCCGACGTTGACGGCACGCTACAGGCAGCCAAGCGCGAATTCGACCTTTTCACCCGCCAGGATGCCACCTACATCTTCGTCACCAACGAGATAGGCTGCGGCGGGGTGAGCGTCAGTGCCATACAACGACGGTTCACCGACCTGCAAGGATGGATGAACCAATACGTTGCCGCCTGTGCCGACGAAGTGACACTCATGGTGAGCGGAATAGCCGTCAAGATAAAATGACACGCACAGAGCGTGCAGGAACAAGCCATACCAAAGCATGAAAAAATTCAAGATAGAGCACCCCGACGAGGCCCTGCGCCCCGCCATTCAAGAGAAGACAGACAACCTGAACAAGCCCAGAGGCTCGCTGGGCCGACTGGAACAGATTGCCATGCAGGTGTGCCTGATACAACAGACGCTGTCGCCCAGCCTGGCTCACCCCTGCCACCTGCTGTTGGGCGGCGACCACGGCATAGAGCGCGAGGGGGTCAGCGTGTCGCCGCGTGAGGTCACGTGGCAGCAGATGCTCAATTTCACCCGGGGCGGTGGCGGCGTGAACATGTTCTGCAGACAGCACGGTTTTCAGCTGCGCATCGTAGATGTAGGGGTAGATTACGACCTCAGCCGGAATGCCGGCATCATCGACAGAAAGATTGCCCGTGGCACCCGCAACTTCCTCTACGAGCCGGCCATGACGCAAGAGCAGTTCGAGCAAGCACTCAACGTGGGCATAGAGATGGCCGATGCCTGCGCGACAGAGGGCTGCCGTGTGCTCTGTATCGGCGAGATGGGCATCGCCAACACCTCGCCGTCGAGCATCTGGATGCACCTCTTCTGCCATATTCCCTTAGAGCAGTGCGTCGGAGCCGGAGCCGGGCTCGACAGCGAGGGCATACGCCATAAGTGCCACGTGCTGCAGCAGGCAGTAGCGCGCTACCGCGAAAACGTGCCGTCACCCGCCCACCCGAGCATCCCCATAGCCTATTTCGGCGGCTTCGAGATGGTGGCAGCAGTGGGAGCCATGCTTCGCGCCGCCGAGCGACACCTTGTTATATTAATAGACGGATTCATCATGACCGCCTGTGCCTTGGCAGCCATCCAGATAGAGGAATGCTGCCGCGACTACATGATATTCACCCACAGCGGCGACGAGACGGGCCACGCCCTGCTGCTGAAAGCCATGCAGGCAGAGCCGCTGCTTAGCCTACAGCTGCGTCTGGGCGAAGGCACGGGGGCTCTCTGTGCCTTTCCCATTATCGACAGTGCGGTACGGATGATGAACGAAATGGGCAACTTCAAAGATGCAGCAATCACCAAATACTTCTAAATGGCACGACACGCTGTGGGCAGCCCTTATCTTCTTCACCCGGCTGCCCTTCTGGCGGCTACGACAGCCGCCCCGCGAGGCCTACGCCGCCGTCGTAGAGTGGTGGCCCGTGACGGGATGGCTCACCGGCGGCCTGATGGCGGCCACACTCTGGGCCTGCAGCATGCTGATGCCCTACGGCATCGCCCTGCTGCTGGCCATCATCGCCAGGCTACTCGTCACAGGTGTACTGCACGAAGACGGGCTTGCCGACTTCTTCGACGGTTTCGGAGGCGGCGGAACCAACCGCGAACGCATACTGGCCATCATGAAAGACTCGCACATCGGCACCTACGGGGTCATCGCCCTCGTGGCCTATTTTGCCCTACTGTTTGCTGCCTTGCTCTACATTCCAAGCAAGCTGGCCCCGATGGCCATACTGGCGGCCGACCCCTATGCCAGGATGGTGGCCGCGCTGTTCATCCTGCGACTGCCATACGCACGCACCGAGGACACGGCCAAGAACCGCACCGTCTATCGCAAGCCGAGCGTCACGGCCATGATCAGGCTGGCCGTGCAGGGGCTGCCTCTACTGGCTGTCTTCTACGTCCTGTCAGCGGGCACAGCGCCTATGGCCGTCGGCCGATGGGCACTGTTGGCATTCGCCCCCCTGCTCGTCACGTTGTTCCTCTGCCGGCTGATGTTCAGCCGCATCAAGGGCTATACAGGCGACTGCTGCGGAGCCGCCTGCCTGTTGGCGGAGCTGACATTTTATCTTTGCCTTGCTGCCGCTTATGGAAGTCATATTGATTAGACATACCAGCGTTGCCGTCGCCCCCGGCACCTGCTACGGACAGTCGGACGTACCCGTAGCCGACACCTTCGCTACAGAGGCTGCCGCCACCAAGCAGCACTTAGCACAATATGGACCCATCGACAAGGCCTACACCTCGCCGCTGACCCGGGCACGGATGCTGGCAACCTATTGCGGATACCCGCATGCCGAGGCCGACCGGCGACTGCTGGAGATGGCTATGGGCGACTGGGAGATGCGACGCTACGACGACATCAGCGACCCCTATCTGCAACAGTGGTACGCCGACTATCTGCACCTGCCCACCCCCAACGGCGAGAGTTTCATACAGCAACTGGCACGTGTGTCGCAATTCTTAGACGCACTGCGCACCACGCCCTACCGCAGGGTAGCCGTTTTCGCGCATGGTGGCGTACTGGCCTCGGCTTCCGTCTATGCCGGGATTTACACTTTGGAAACAGTATGGCAACACTTGGTGCCATACGGCGGCATCATCAGCATAGAAATCTAAGCGACACCAGCGTGACCGCCAACACCTCGGCCATACGGTTCACACGAACGGCTCGCTGCATGTCGGCAGTAGTAAGTATGCGGTCGTTGTCGCCAATAAAGGGCTTTTCCACGACCATGCCAAAATAAGTGTGCGGACCGCCGAACCTACAGTCGAGCAGCCCGGCAAGTGCCGCCTCGGGATAGCCGCTGTTGGGCGAGGCATGCCTCCTGCCGTTTCGCCAGACAAAGGCTATCAGCCCCGGCCGGCCGGCAGCTACGACCATGAGCAGTGCCGTCAGCCGTGCGGGAATGTAGTTGGCCACATCGTCTATCCGTGCCGCCCAGCAGCCGAAGTCGCGATAACGGTCTGTCCGGTAGCCTATCATCGAGTCGAGCGTATTTACCATTTTATAAGCCAGCATACCGGGGGGGGCCAACAGTGCCAGCCAGAAGAGGGGTGCTATCACCCCGTCGCTCAGGTTTTCGGCCAGCGTTTCGAGTGCTGCCGTGCGCACCTCCTGCGCCGTAAGCCCGGAAGTGTCGCGCCCCACGATGCGGGCCACCTGCTGCCGGCCCTCCTCTATGGAGCGGTCTAAAGCCAGGAACACCTGTCGCACCTCGCGGACAAGCGTTGTCCCGGCCAGGCAATAGAACACGATGATGGCGTCGAGCATCATGAGCATCCAGCCCGAGAACAGGCCACAGAGACTGCGCATGGCACTGGCCAAGCCGAACACGGCGGCTATCAGAACCACAGCCATTGCGGCCCCCTTCAGTTTCCGGCTGTCGCCCCGGTTCAGGTGTCGCTCGCCAAAGGCTATCGCCCGCCCGAACCACACCACCGGGTGCGGCAGTCGCTGAGGGTCGCCAAGCAGGAGGTCGAGCAGCCATCCAAGCAGCAGGGACATGAAGTTATTCATCGGTCAATATCTGGTAAATCCTGTCCATATCCACATAGCGGCGCACATGGTCTGCCAGGCGGTTGTACTGTTCTTCCTTGTAGGCTTGATAGTCGAAAGCGACCGGCTGGCACTTCTCGGCACAAAGTCCCCCGAGCAGATAGTCAATGACCGGGGCATTGTCAAGGAACCCGTGGATATAGGTGCCTATGCAATGGCCGGCCTGCAGAACGGCCTCGGAGGTATCGCTCACACCCTGGTGAATCTCATAGCCACGACACTCCTTGCCGTCGAACCGGAAGGTTACCTGCCGGGTCTGCTTGGTTGCTGTCATCGTGGTATGGATGGGCAGCAGCCCCAGTCCGGGCAGACGGGCTACCGTGCCTTCGATGCCCTCCGGGTCGTCAATGCTCTGCCCCAACATCTGGTAGCCGCCACAGATGCCTACCACCATGCGCCCTTCGCGGTGGGCACGCTGAATGGCCTGCGCACAGCCGTTGCGCCGCAATTCCAGCAGGTCGTCCAATGTTGTCTTGGTGCCGGGAAGTATAATGATGTCGGCCTGACTGATGTCGGTGGTGTTGCTGGTATAAAAGAGGTTGACACGCGGGTCGCGCTCCAGCACGTCGAAGTCGGTGAAGTTACTGATGTGGCGCAACAGCACCACCGCCACGTTCACCTTCCCCTCGGCCATCTGGCGCTGCTTCTGCTGCAGGCTGACGCTGTCTTCCTCTTCGATATGGATGTCATGGTAATAGGGTATGACACCCAGCACGGGGACGCGGCAAATATCCTCCAGCATCTTACGCCCCTCGGCAAACAGGCTCATGTCGCCCCGGAACTTGTTGATGATGATGCCCTTGATGAGCCTACGGTCGGCTGCCGACTGTAGGGCTATGCTGCCATACACGGAGGCGAACACGCCTCCACGGTCGATGTCGCCCACCAGCAGCACGTCGGCCTTGGCGTGCCGCGCCATGGGCAGGTTCACCAAGTCGGTATCGCGCAGATTCAGTTCGGAGATGCTTCCTGCCCCCTCCATCACTATCGGGTTGTAGCGACTGGCCAGACGGTCGAAGGCCGCACACACCTCTGCCCGGAAATCTATTTCCGAAGAGCCGCGGCGCCAGTAGTCGTAGGCCGACTTGCTGCCTATGGGCTTGCCGTGCAGCACCACCTGCGAGCTGTGGTCGCTCTGCGGCTTCAGCAGCAGGGGGTTCATGTCCGTATGGCAAGCCACGCTGGCCGCCTCGGCCTGTACGGCCTGGGCACGGCCTATCTCCAGGCCGTCGGGCGTGGCGTATGAGTTCAATGCCATGTTCTGTGCCTTGAAGGGAGCAGGGTGATAGCCGTCTTGCCGGAAGATGCGGCAGAAGGCTGCCGCCACCACACTCTTGCCGACATCGCTGCCTGTGCCTGCCAACATCACGGGATGCAATCGTTTCATAACTGATACAAATGGGTATAACTGGCTAATACGTTCTTATATCTCAATACGGGCGATGCGACCTCCTCGCCCCTGGCATTATAGACCGTGGCGACCGATGCAGGCGGTGCGCCAAGGAATTGTGTATAATGGAACTCGTGCCCGCGATACTCCTTCCCGTCCAGCTGAAAGCGGCGGTAGCCTAACGAGAGCCGCCGGTCGGACCGCCGTGCCGTAATCTTGTAGGGCAGCACGCCGCACATCTCATATTCGCCGCCGTCGGTCAGAATGCTCTGGCAAAGATACATCATGCCGCCACACTCAGCATGGATGCGGCCGCCGGCGTCGGCATAACGGCGGATGGCTTGTCGGCAGGCCTCGTTATTTGTCAGTGCCGCCGCGTGTTTCTCAGGATAGCCGCCCGGCAGATAGAGCAGGTCGATGCCGTCCAAGCGAGGCACCTCGTGCTCCGGATTGAAAAAGCACACCTGTCCGAAGCCATCGAGCACCTCCTGATAGAAGAAAGAAAAGCTGTCGGCACTCCGGGCGCAGCAAACCCGCAATCTTTCCCGTTCGCAGGCATCATGCCCCGGCGTTCCGGAAGAAGCACCCGCCAATGCCGAGACAGCGGCTGACACGCCGCCGACAGACAGCCGCGCCAAGTCGCGCCACCTCACATGCGTGTCTATCAACCGGAGTAATTCTGCACACCCTACGTTTTCCCCAGAGTAGTCCAAGCCTAAATAGCGTGATTCCTGCTCCAAGGCAGCATGCTTGGGCAGACAGCCGTAGCAAGTGAGGTGCAAGTCGTTGCATACCTGGCGCAGCATGCGGCAGTGACGCTCCGACCCCACCTTGTTGAAGATGACACCGGCAATACAAATATCGTCACGGAAGCGGATAAAGCCGGAAAGCAGTGCCGCCATGGAATAGGCCGCCGACCGGGCATCGACCACCAGCACGACAGGCAAGGCAAGCACACGGGCTATCTCGTACGACGAGCCACGCTCGCGGTCATACCCGTCGAACAGACCCATCATGCCCTCGACCACACAGGCATCTGCATCGGCACCATAACGGCCAAACAGGGCCTGCACATGTGCTGGCGATGCCATGAATGTGTCGAGGTTGACGCTGGGCCGCCCGCACACTGCTGCGTGGAACTTGGTGTCGATATAGTCCGGCCCGCACTTGAAAGGCTGCACCCGGCAGCCCTGCTGCGCAAAAAGAGCCATCAGCCCCCGGGCAACGGTAGTCTTGCCCGAGCCGCTGAAAGGCGCTGCTATAAGAAACTGACATTTCATGACGTGCAAAGGTACAAAAATACACGCTGTCTTATCGCCAATCGGCAAGGTGGCTTACAACTTACGGACCAGCTCAACATCGAGGTCGATAGTTTTCGCAATTTGTTCTATAGTCATGATGCTCATGGTAAGGCTCGCCGGCCTCCGTCTGCGCCACGTAGGCCTTCGAGGCGTTCAGCAGCACGCGCTTCTTGAACGACTCCGTCCACGTCATCTGCATCTCCACGATGAACTCGCGCTTCTTGTTGTCGCGGCAGCACACGTCCACGATGCTGTCCTTCTCGGCCGCCGTGCGGCGGGGTATCTTCTCCGCAGGCCAGTACTCGATGCTCTCCACGCGCTCGCCGTCGGCCAGCGGCAGCATGGCGTTGAGCAGACTGATGACCAGGTGCGGGTGCTCGCCGAATATCTTCTTGAAAGTCAGGTCGGCTTTCGGGTTCAAATACTTTCCCATAATCGTTGTCGTTGTGAGTTGATGCCGCAAAGTTACGAAGATTTTTGCAAACGCCAAACGGTGAGCACGGAAAAACTGCTTGTTTTCTTCGCCGCCTCAGGAATTTTCCAGGGGAAAAGGTAAGAAGAAACCCGCACAGGCATAATACGTCTTGGTGGGGATGGTTGCTCATTAACGCCATTTTCCCGTTTGTTTTTGACCATGCAAGCTCGTTAACGGCATTTTCCCGTTTGTTTGTGACAAGCTTTTTGACAAGCTCTCTTTTTTTTGCAAAATTTCCAGAATCTTTTTCGTATGTCAAAAACATTTCGTACCTTTGCACCCGCAATATTGGTAATCAGGCCCCGAAGGAGGGCCTCGATGCAAGGGAATCAGGTGGAAGTCCTGAACAGTTCCTGCTGCTGTAATCCTCGTTTAAGAGGTCTGCTTGTATAACGCCACTGCCCCACGGAGGGGCGGGAAGGCAGAGCAGACTGGGGAAAGTCAGAAGACCTGCCAACGACAAGAAAAGTACGCCGCGTACAGGAAGATGCGCCAGCGGAAAGCAAGACATGATGGAAAAGAAATCAAGATTGACAGCAGGACTGTTAGCACTATGCGCAGTCGTGGCTGGCAGGGCGCAGAATGACGTATGGCGCACTGACAGCGTGCAGGAGGTGGTGGTGACCGGCACGGGCACACAACATCTGCTGAAAGACGCCCCCGTGCAGACGGAAGTAATCAGCCGCCGCCAGCTACAGCAGTATGCAGGGCGCTGCATAGAGGACATCCTCTCGGGACTGACGGCCAGCTTCGACTTCAGCGAGAACGACATGGGGTCGCACCTGCAGATGAACGGACTGGGCAACGCCTACGTGCTCATACTCATTGACGGCAGGCGCCTGCATGGCGACAACGGCGGCGAGAACGACCTCTCGCTCATCGACCCGCACAACATCGAGCGCATCGAGATAGTGAAGGGAGCATCGTCGGCGCTCTACGGCTCGGATGCCATAGCCGGCGTCATCAACATCATCACCCGCAAGCACACCGAGCAGGGACTGATGGTCGAGAACACCAGCCGCGTAGGCTCGTATGGCGACATTCGCCAGCACAACGGCATAGCCGTGCGGTATGGCAGGCTGACGAGCTATACCAACTTCCAGCTACAGCACTCCGACGGATGGCAGAACACCAGCGAGGAGAACCCCTCGGCGACGGAATACCACATCACCGACTCGCAGAACAAGACCGTCAACCGGCACACCAACTGGCAGTTGGCCGAGCGGCTGGCCTTCCAGCCGACGGCCAACACCGAGCTGTATGCCGGCGGCACCATCTACTGGAAGCGCATCTACCGGCCCAGCGGCCATCACCCCGGCGTAGATGTGAAGACCTACGACCTGCAATACAACAACGCCTCGCTGTCGGGAGGCGGGAAATGGCAGTTCGGCGACGGCAACGCCATCACGCTGGATGCCGACTGGAAGCGCCACGCATACTATTACGCCTATACCGACACCACACTGACCGACGGCTATGTGAGGGGACGGTTCACCAACTACTTCCCCTACTTCCCCGGCGACCGCGAACTGCAGAGCGAGCAACAGCTCACGCAAGTGTCGCTGAAGGGCATCTTCACACTGCCCTACCGGCAGACACTGTCGGCAGGCTTCGACTACCGCTACGACTGGCTCAAGGCTCCCATGCGCGTGAAAGGCGGCACAGCCACAGACAACACACAGGCTCTGTACGTGCAGGACGAATGGAGAGCCATCAACGGTGCCTCTGCCTCGGTATGTCTTACCGCTGGTCTGAGGCTGACACGCAACGGGGGATTCGGCACCCGCCTGACGCCCAAGCTATCGGCCAGCTGCCAGCTGGGAGAGCTGCGGCTGCGCGCCACCTGGAGCCAGGGCTACAAGACGCCAACACCCAAGGAGCTGCACTACCAGTATGTGCGCAACATGAGCGGTGTCTATCTCTACTTGGGCAATACCGACCTCAAGGCACAAGCCTCCAACTACTTAGGGATGAGTGCCGAGTACAGCATAGGCCGCTTCACGATGACGGCTTCACTATATTATAATAAGGTGAGCGACATGATAGCCCTGGTTACCATCCCATACAGCCAAGCACCCGGCGACCTCATCGTGCAGTACGACCCCCGGCGCGTGCGCCAGTATCAGAACATAGAAGACGCAAAGACATACGGAATAGACGTCACCGTACGCTACCAGGGGCGCCACCTGACGGCAGGCGGCTCGTACAGCTACTTAGACACGCATGCCAACCAGTATGACAGCGACCACGACATGATGCAGCGCGTCACCATCGACGGCATGGCACACCATAAAGCAAACGTATATGTGACATGGCACCACCAGTTCTCCAAGGCCTACCAGCTGGGGATAGGGGCGTACGGACGCATGAGCAGCAAGCGATACTACCAGATGGACGGCGACGGCAAGGGATACCAGCTCTGGCGGCTCTCCACGTCGCACCAGATAGGCAAGGCACTGCGCATAGAGGCCGGCATGGACAACATCTTCGACTACGTGGACCGCGCCCCACACGGCCTGCACTTAGGCACCACGACACCCGGCCGCACCGTCTTTGCCTCGCTGACCGTGCGGCTGAACCAAGGCAAGAAACTGTCAAACAAATACAAGTCTAATTTTAATTCACAACAAAACAATGAACAAGATTAAAACCCTGATGCTGGCCATGATGGTGATGGCCGGCGCAGCATTCACTGCCTGCAGCAGCGACGACGACAACAACACCATCAACACACTGGGCAACCAGTCGAACTACGACCGCTACCAGCAGGCCGTGAACAACATCGTGAACACACAGAAGAAGAGCGACAAGGTGATTCTCGTGGTTGCCTTCGGCTCTACCTGGGAACAAGCCTACGACACCTTCGACAAGGTGGTGAGCGACTACAAGGCACAGTTCACGGGATGGGACGTGTTCCTCTCCTTCTCCAGTGCCATCTGCATCAACAACGCCCGTGCCGGCGAGAATGTAGCATCGCGCGACTTCTACGACCCCGAGCACTTCCTGACGGCTATCGGACTGGCCGGATACAAGCAGATTGTGGTGCAGTCGCTGCAGGTGATTCCCGGCGAGGAGTACCGTCGTGTGCGCGACAACTACGTGAAGGACTTCATGAACAACCGCAACAGCGACTTCACGACGGCCTATATGAAGAGCATCGACAAGCAGGTGGCTGTGGGTGTGCCCTTGATGGGCGAAGACGACGATGTTGCCGAACTGGCTGCCGTGCTGCACAGCGAGAGCGACATCAAGGCCATCATCGATGCCGGAGGTACGGTGGCCTTCATGGGCCACGGCAACCCCGAGAACTACGACTACTACGGTGCTAACATCCGCTATACCGAGCTGGAGACGGAGCTGCAGGCACTGAATCCGCACTACTTCGTGGGCACAGTGGACATGGAAGACAACTTTGTGGAGGACGTCATCGCCCGCATGCAGGCCGGGGGCATCACCAGCGGCACCGTGCAGCTCTACCCGCTGATGTCCATCGCCGGCGACCACGCCCACAACGACATGGCTGACGACGGGGATGCAGAAAGCTGGATCAGCATGATGACCACTGCCGGATACCAGACCAAGGCCTACGAAAAGAACTTCAGCGAGCCCTGCTGGAAGAAGTACAACGCCGACGAGGGCTATATCCCCGCCCTGGCCGAGCGTTCGAAGGTGCGCGCCCTCTGGATGCAGCACACCCGCGAGGCTATTGCCAAGCTGGGCACAGACGAGGCCCTATCTACCCCCACAACGGCTGCCGAATAAGAAAGTACGGCAGACTATAACACACACCTGACACGTGAGAAAGAGAAGAATAGCAATCACATGCGTGGCAGCACTCTCATGCGGGAGTGCTGCCTTTGCGCAAATTCACAAGATGGAGCGTGCCGACAGCGTGGACTACGCTCACAACCTGAACCCGGTAGTGGTGACAGGGTCTGGCCACCACCAGCGACTGAAATCGACGGCCACACCCGTGCGCGTGCTCTCGGCACAGGAAATCAGGGAGCAGGGTGTAGCCACCTTCGACGAGGCACTGACGCGCATGCTGCCACAGGTATCGATGGCCCCCAACTCGATGGGCAGCTTCCTGCGGATGAACGGGTTGGGCAACAAGTATATCCTCATACTTGTCAACGGGCAAAGGCTGACCGGCGACATCTCTAACAACGTGGACCTGACGCGTATCAACATGGCACGCGTGAAACGCATCGAGATACTCGACGGAGCGGCATCGTCGCTCTACGGGTCGGATGCCATCGCCGGCGTCATCAACATCATCACCGACCAGCCTACCGGCTCGATGGTCAGCGGCAGCAGCATGACACGGGTCAGCGAATACGGCAAACGGACACAGAGCGTCAACCTCGACGTATTCACCGGCGGATTCGGTTCGTACACTTCCTTCGTCCACGACCGTGCAGACAGCTACCAGAACAACTCGCTAGAGTTTGTCAAAGGCTCAGACACGGAGACAAGACCCACCATAGCACCCTTATTCACGGGCTACCGCTCCAACGTGGTAGGCCAGAAGTTCACCTTTAGTGCCAACGAGCACCTAGCGCTGAATGCCGGTCTTGACTACTCAGACAAAATCACCGACCGCCCGGAGACCCGCAGCGACGTCACGGGAGGCACCGACTACGAGATGCACTACAAGGGGCTGCGCTGGAACGTGGGTGGAATCTACAAGTTCACTAACAAGCACTCGCTACAGGCCAGCTTCACAGCCGACCACTTCCGTTATGGCAAGGAATACGATGTAGCCAAAGAGAAAGAAGGCATCGCGACGGGACACTACGTCGAGTCGAAGAGGCAACGCAGTCTGGAGGGCGAGCTGAAGGCCATACTGTGTCTGGCCAAGGGCAGCACCACCATAGCAGGTGCCAACTGGCGGCAGGACATGCTGGCAGCCACATCGGGCAACATCGACCGGCATGCCAACACACTGGCCGCATACGCACAGCACGAGCAGCGACTGGCCGCCGGGCTGACGGCTACCATAGGACTGCGCTACACGCACCACGAGACATTCGGCAACCAGCTGTCGCCCAAGGCCGTCGTGATGTATGCACCGGGCCACTTCCGCCTGCGGGCCACCTACTCGCAGGGATTCCGTGCCCCCGGTCTGGACGAGATTTTCTACCATTACTTTGCGGTCAACCGTGGAAAGCCGCAAATCATCTTCGGCAACCACGAACTGAAGGCTGAGCGCAGCCATTACGTATCGCTGAACGCCGAATACCGCACAGAGCAGGTGGCGGTCAGCATCACAGGATACCTCAACCGCATCAACGACATGGTAGTGCGACAGGACATCACCGTGGATCCGGCCCAGTTGCAGATGCTGCGGGGCGAGTTCCCCGAAATGACCGACGACCAGGCTGCGAAACTGGAGCGCTATTCGCGGTATCAGAACAGCGACAAAGGCGACGTGAAGGGTCTGCTGCTGAACGCGTCGGTCAATCTTCTGCCCGGTCTAAACCTTTCTGCCAACTATGCCTACACATACGCCCGAAGCATGAGCGACGGGGAATGGCAGCCTTTGGAACGCAGCATACGCCATGCAGCTACCCTTGCCGCCAACTACCACCACAGCTGGCGCGGCTACACACTACATGCCAGCGTGAGCGGGAAACTGCAGTCGAAGACCTACTATACCGGCTACGAGGACGCACCGGGCTTCGGCGTCTGGAACCTGAACACCGTACATACGTTTCGTGTGGCACGGTGGGCTGTGCTGGAACCCAGCATCGGCATCGACAACATCTTCAACCGCATTGACCGGCGCATCGACTCGGCCAACCGCAAATATGCGCTGTACAGCCCCGGGCGGATGCTGGTGGTCGGAATGAGGGTGAAACTAAACAAATAAGCCATCATGACACAAGGACACGGCGACGACATACACCGCTACCCCCACATCAGGGTGAACTTCAGCTCAAACATCTACACACATGCAGACCTGTCGGAGCTGAAGGCTTACCTTTGCAAACACATCGGCGTCATAGAGAACTACCCCGAACCGGAGCCATACTCGCTGGAGGCAATGATAGCACAGCGGATGGACATACCAGCGGCGTGTGTGCTGGTCACCAGCGGTGCCACAGAGGCCATCTACCTGATGGCACAGACGTTCGCACACCGCTTCCGTCATTACGCCATAGGATGCCTGCCTACGTTCAGCGAGTATGCTGATGCCTGTGAAATGTTTGGAATGACACGCCGTGACGACCGTTCACATACTGACGACGCGCTACTCTGGCTCTGCAATCCCAACAACCCCACGGGCATCGCCTTAGACAGCGCGGCGGTGAAAAGGATGCGTCACGGATACCGGCTCACCGTCATCGACCAGTCGTACGAAGACTACACATTCAAGCCACTGATGGCAGCACAGGATGCCGTACAGGATGAACGCTACGTGCTCATCCACTCGCTGACGAAGACGTATGCCATTCCGGGCTTGCGCATCGGATACATCACAGCATCGCCCACAATCATCCGTGAATTGCGACACTACGTACGTCCCTGGGCTGTCAACGCGATGGCTATTGCTGCTGCAAAATGGCTGACGGCACACGACACGAAAGCGATACCCGACCTTGAAGCATACCTGGCAGAAGCCAGCTGGCTACGCCAACAGCTGAATCTGATTCCCGGCATAAAGGTGGGGGCGACCCACACCAGCTTCATGACGGCAAGCATCGAGCAGGCTACGGCATGCGAGCTGAAAGAATGGCTGGCAACGCGTCACGGTCTGCTCGTGCGCGATGCTTCCAACTTCGAAGGCCTGACACCCCATCACTTCCGCATTTCCACGCAACGGCGCGACGAGAACATGCTGCTCACAGCCGCCATCAGGCAGTTCGTTGGGGAATAGAGCCAGGCAGCTCGTTGGAAAATAAAGCGGACTACAGCAGGGGAGACACCAGGCGCGTGAGCGACTCCCACAGGCGGGCAAAGAACCGGGGCGACACGCGGTCGGACAATTCGCCGAAGGGTACGCTCTGCTGCTGGTCGTCCATGAATACCTTCTTCAGACGCAGGGCGGTGCCTTGGTCATAGACGAAGATGTTGGCCTCGAAATTGTTCTCGAACGAGCGGAAGTCGATGTTCGTCGAGCCGCAGGTACACAGCGAGTCGTCGCAGACCATCATCTTCGAGTGCAGGAAACCGGTGCGGTAAAGGTATATCTTCGCCCCGGCCTTGTACAACTCGCGCAGGTAAGACCGCGACGCCCAGTCGGTGAAGCGGGCATCGGAGTGCAGCGGACAGATGATGCGCACATCGACACCCCCTACGGCAGCCGCCTTCAGGGCAAAGAGCACCGGGTCGCTGGGCAGGAAATAGGGCGTCTCGATATACACATAGCGACGGGCGGCCAGGATGGTGCGCACGAAGCCTTGCATGATTTCAGGATAGGGGGTGTCGGGGCCGCTGGTGACTATCTGCGCCAGGGCACCGTTTTCCTGTGTATGCGTAGGGACGGGATAGTATTTCCGGCCGGTGATGAGCGTGCGGTCCACGAAATACCAGTCGATGAGGAACGTGCGCTGCAGGGCATAGACGATGGAGCCCGTCAGGCGCAGCATGGTGTCGCGCCACGGCTGTTGGGCGGTGCCCTTGACGTAGCGCAGGGCGATGTTCATGCCGCCGATGTAGCCCACCGCGCCGTCAACGACAATCAGCTTGCGGTGGTTGCGGTAGTTCACCTTCGACGTAAACGACGGGAAGCGGACGGGCAGGAAGGGCACCATCTCGACACCCCCCTCGCGCAACCGCTCGATGAAGGAGTGGGAAGTCTGCCAACAGCCTACGTCGTCGTAGATGAAGCGCACCTCGACACCCTGCTGGGCCTTGCCAATCAGCGCGTCGGCCACCAGGCGGCCCAGAGCGTCGTCGTCGATGATATACATGCTGATGTGGATGTGGTGCTGCGCCCGCGCGATGTCTTTCAGCAGTTCGGGAAAGAACGCATAGCCGTCGGTCATCAGGTCGGTCTGGTCCACGCGGAAGGGCAGCGACAGGCTCTGGTTGACAAACAGGTCAACCAGCTGTTTGTGGCTCTCGGGCACCCGCAGGTGCTGCTGTTCCACGAAGTTGAGCATGGTGCGCCGCGACAACTGGTCGAGCGAGCGCTGGTCAACGAGCCGCTGCCGGCGGTGGTTCAGCCCGAAGAAGAGATAGAACACGATGCCGACCACGGGTACGAAGAAGATGACCAGCACCCAGGCCATGGTCTTGGAGGGCTGCCGGTTGTCCATCACCACATGGACGATGGCGGTGGCTATCAGTATCCATGTGAGGGCTACACCTATTATATATATGTAATGCTGCATCGTGTGTAGGCGGGTGTTTGTAGGTTCGGGCAGCGGTCATTTCGACACGATGACATCCGACCCTAACTGCCGGGCCAGCATGTTGCGCAACTCCTGGGTTTCGCGATAGTCGTCCATCAGCTCCTTCATGCGCTCCATGTTCGAGCCTACCTCTCGCAACTGCCGCTGGATGTCCTTCAGACGGGTCTGCACGATGTCCATGCGGTAGTCCATGATGAGGTGGACCACACGCTGGCGCAGCTGCTGCTCCGTCTGGTGCATCTGGAAGCTCTTGCTCAGCGGGTGCTTGTCGATGCCCAGCGAGGCGGCCAGTCCGCTCACCTCGGGGTCGGGGTGCTGCATGAAGTAGCGGTCGGCCTTGAAGCCGGGATCGGCAGCATGCTCGACGGCCTCGCGCAGGATGCGGTTGTAGAGCGGGTTGGAGAAGGTGAGCTGGTCTTGCCCGAGGTCGAAGTTGATATACTGTGCCACGTTCAGGCTCACTTCGTTGCCCTTTTCGTCTTGCAGTCCTTCGTAGATGATCTCGTCGCCATGACGGATGACGGCCTGGATGAGCATGTCTTCCAGCTCGGAGCTGTACTGGCTGGTGGCGGCCAGGCTCGCGGGCGTACTTCCGGCAGGGGCAGCGCTTGGGGCGGCGGGCTGGCCATCGGCGGCGGGGGCGGGGGTAGCGGTGGATGTCGCGCCCTTCCCTTCAGCTATAAACTTGTTCGTCTGCGTAATCAGCACCTGCTCGTCCACCCCAAGGCGGTGGGAGCACTCGCTGATATAGGTGGCGCGCACCACCGGGTCGGGTATGACGCTGATGGAGCGCACAATGGAGTTGATGGCCTCGGCACGCTTGATGGGGTCTTTCACGCCCTTCACCATCACGTCAGACTTGAACTGCATGAAGTCGGTCTGATGCTCCCGGATATATTCCCTGAACTGGTCGGCGGTATGCTTGCGGGCAAACGAGTCGGGGTCGTCGCCGTCGGGCAGCAGCAGCACCTTGATGTTCATGCCTTCCTGCAAGAGCATGTCGGTGCCGCGCATGGCAGCATGGATACCAGCCTCGTCGCCGTCGTAGAGCAGCACGATGTTCTGCGTGAAGCGGTGCAGCAGGCGAATCTGGTAGATGGAGAGTGCCGTACCCGAATTGGCCACCACATTCTCGATGCCGCACTGGTGCATGGCTATCACGTCGGTATAGCCCTCCACCATATACACGCAGTCTTCCTTGGCGATGGCTTTCTTGGCCTGGTAGATGCCGTACAGCTCGCGTTCCTTATGGTATATTTCTGAGTCGGGCGAGTTGACATACTTCTGCTGCACGCCCTTCGTGGCGGCATCGAGCTTGCGCCCGCCAAAGGCTACCACCTTGCCGCTGACGTTCAGCCAAGGGAAGATGGCGCGGCCAGCAAAGCGGTCTATCAGCTGGGGCGTGGAGGCTGGACTGGAAGAGGCAGAGGACGACGGTTGGCTGTTGGCATCGCGCACATAGCACAAGCCCGTCTTTACCAGAAACTGCTCTTGGTATCCCTTGCGGCGGGCCTCGTTGCTGAGGGCATCGCGCTTGGTGAGCGCAAAGCCTAAGCGGAATTTCTCGATGATGTCGTCGCGGATACCTCGGCTGCGGAAGTATTGCTTGCCGATGGCCATGCCGTCCACGTTGTTTTTCAGTATCTCGTGGAAATACTCGCAAGCCCACTCGTTGACCACAAACATCGACTCGCGCTCCGACTGCTCGCGCTTCTCGTCGTCGGTCAGTTCGCGCTCGTGAATCTCGATGTTATATTTCTTGGCCAGCCACCGCAGGGCCTCGGGATAGGTAATCTGCTCGTGCTTCATCAGGAAGTTGACGGCATTGCCGCCCTCGCCGCACGAGAAGCACTTGCATATCTGGCGGGTAGGCGACACCATGAACGACGGCGTCTTGTCGTCGTGGAAAGGGCACAGTCCTTTGTAGTTCACCCCCGACTTGCGGAGCGTGACAAACTCGCCTACCACATCTACGATGTTCACGGCGTCCATGATTTTATCTACTGTCGCTCTGTCTATCATAATTACGGCAAAGGTACGAAAAAAACAGAAAAAAAGATACATATTCCAAAAATTTTTTCTATCTTTGCGCTCAAATAGACAATTCATCCATTAAAACAAACACATTATGAAGAAATTTCTTTTCACACTCATCACCCTGATGGTCATGGCCGTCACGGCCAGCGCACAAACCGTTTACATCGCCACCGGCAGCGGAGCCGTGGCCTATCACAAGAGTAAGGACTGTAGCTATCTGGCCAACTCGGCCAACGTGAAGAGCGTGTCAACCACCGAGGCCAAGAACTTGGGACGCCACGCCTGCTCGCGGTGCTACGGCTCGGAGGCTTCTGCCGCATCGAAGAAGACCGTAACCAAGAAGCCCGCAACGACCGAGAAGAAGGCCACCACTACCACGGCCAAGAAGTCGGCTCCCGAGCGCGACGAGAAGGGCCGCTTCGTGAAGAAGGCCGACACCGAGAAGAAGGAGGCTAAGAAGACCACCACCAAGAAGGCTGCCGAGAAGAAGACCACCACTACCACGGCCAAGAAGTCGGCTCCCGAGCGCGACGAGAAGGGCCGCTTCGTGAAGAAGGCCGACACCGAGAAGAAGGAGGCTAAGAAGACCACCACCAAGAAGGCTGCCGAGAAAAAGGCTGCCGAAAAGAAGACTACCAAGAAGGCTGCATAAGGCTGTAGCCTTCCACAGCATTACCAATCCCGCCTATCTGTTGGACAGAACGCATGCAGATAGGCGGGGTTTTGAATCTTGCACGATGACAAAAACCGGCCTTCTTAGTCTATATAAATAGACCCATACTTCAAGTTATGAAAAAAACTGCCATTCTATCAATAGTCCTATTAGCGGTCGTCACGGCGACGGCCCGTGAGTACAAGCTATGGTACAACCAACCAGCCATGACGTGGACACAGGCGCTGCCCGTGGGCGACGGCGTCATAGGCGGCATGGTGTTCGGCACTCCCGCCGTAGAGCATATCCAGCTGAACGAAGAGACGCTCTGGGCCGGACAGCCGAACAACGTCATCAACCCCAATGCCAAAGAGAACCTGCCGAAGGTGCGCCAGCTCATCTTCGACGGGAAGTACAAAGAGGCGCAGCAGTTGGCCAACGACAAGGTGATGCCCTACAGTGCCGGCAAGAACAGCGGCATGCCCTACCAGCCGTTCGGCGACCTCTACATCGCCATGCCCGGCCATGCCGACTACAGCCATTATGAGCGATGGCTCGACTTGGACAACGGCAAGACCGTGGTGCGCTATCAGGCTGGCGGCGTGGGCTACGAGCGGGAAGTCATCGCCCCCCTGGGCGGCCACCATGTGATAGTCGTCAGAATGACAGCCGACAGGAAGGGGATGCTCACGTTTACCGCCAACCTCACCTCGCCGCACGAGAATGTGCTCATTGGCAGCGACGGACTGGAGACCACGCTGCTGGGCGTGTCCAGCAAGCATGAGGGACTGAAGGGGAAGGTGCGCTTCATGGGGCGCATGGCCGTTCGGGCCAAGGGCGGCAAGGTCAGCCAGAGCAATGGCAACCTGAGTGTGGTGGGTGCCGACGAGGCGACGCTCTACGTCGCCATCGGCACCAACGTCAAGAGCTACAACGACATCACGGGCGACGAGGCAGCACAATCCAAAGAGCGGCTGCACAAGGCCACGCGGCTGGGGTATGCAGCCCTCAAGGAGCAGCACACCAAGACTTACAAGCAATACTACGACCGTGTGGCACTCAACCTGGGTGAGAACACCCTGCCCCGCATGCCCATGAACAAGCGCATAGAGCGGTTCGGACAGGCTGCCGACAATCACCTCGTCGCCACCTATTTCCAATTCGGCCGCTACCTGCTCATCTGCTCGTCGCAGCCTGACAATATGAACCCCGCCAACCTGCAGGGCATCTGGAACGAGAAGATGCTCCCCTCGTGGGACTCGAAATACACCACCAATATCAACCTGGAAATGAACTACTGGCCGTCGGAAGTCACCAACCTGACCGAGCTGAACGAGCCGCTGTTCAAACTGATTCGCGAAATCAGCCAGACCGGCAGGCAGACGGCCCGCGACATGTACGGGGCCGACGGATGGGTGCTGCACCACAACACCGACCAATGGCGCATCACCGGACCCGTGGATCATGCACAGACAGGCCTGTGGCCCACCGGCTCGGCATGGATATGCCGCCATCTGTGGGAGCACTATCTCTACACCGGCGACAACGACTTCCTACGGCAATACTTCCCCATCATGCTCGAAGCGGCCCGCTTCTACACGCAGACACTGGTCAAGCACCCCACGAAGGGCTATCTGGTGGTATGTCCGGGGGAGTCGCCCGAGCATGGCGGCAAGGGGCGCCCGTCGCCGCTGGATGCGGGCGTGACGATGGACAACCAGATAGTCGCCGAACTATATTCCAACGTACTGGCGGCCGCCAAGGTGCTGGGCAACAACGACCCGCTGCTGGCCACCATTGCCGGACAGCTGCCGCAGTTGCCACCCATGCAGATTGGCCGCTGGGGACAGCTGCAGGAATGGCTGGACGACGTGGACGACCCGAAAGACGACCACCGCCACTTCTCACACCTCTACGGACTCTATCCGTCGTACCAGATTTCGCCCTTCCGCACCCCCGACCTATGGAAAGCCGCCCGCGTCTCGCTGCAGGCTCGCGGCGACGTCTCTACAGGGTGGAGCATGGGGTGGAAGGTGTGCTCGTGGGCGCGGTTGCTCGACGGTGAGCATGCCTACAAGCTCATCAAAGACCAGCTGACGCTGACGGCCGACACGTTCCTCATCTTCGGCACCGTCAAGCAGCGCGGCGGCACCTATCCGAACCTGTTCGATGCCCATCCGCCCTTCCAGATTGACGGCAACTTCGGCTGCACGGCGGGCATCGCCGAGATGCTCATGCAGAGCCACGACGGATTCATATACCTGTTGCCCGCCCTGCCCTCCGTATGGAAAGACGGCAGCGTGAAAGGGCTGGTGGCTCGTGGCGGTTTTGAGATAGACATCGACTGGAAAGACGGACTGCTGACACAAGCCGTCGTACGCTCGCGCAACGGTGGCACATGCCGCATCCGCAGTCTGACACCCCTAAAAGGGAAGGGCTTGAAAAAGACCAAGGAAAGCCATGTCTATACGCTGGCTACACGGGCTGGCGGCGAATATGTGCTGAAAAGATAACAGCAACCACCCACCTATAAATATGTACACGACATCAATAACAACTAAAAAAGAAATATGAACATTAGAAAGACTATGCTTGCTGCCATGCTGCTGGCAGCCACTACGGGACTACAAGCCCAGAAACCCATAAATGCGCCGAAAGGCGGAAAAGCTATTAGCGACGAACTCATCGGCATCTTCTTCGAAGACATCAGTTCCAGTGCCGACGGTGGCCTGTATGCAGAACTGATACAAAACGGGTCGTTTGAATACAGTCCGGTGGAACACGACGGCTGGGGAGCCGGAACAGCCTGGAAACAGGTGCGCCCGGGCCACTCGTTAGGCATGCTGGAGGTGTGCAAGACTGAAGGCATACACCCCAACAACCCCACCTACATGCGGCTGCACGTGGAGCGTGTAAAGGAGTTTTACGACTACAAGGGATGGAAGGGCTACGGACTGGAGAACGGTGGCTTCAAAGGCATCTCCGTCAAGGGGGGAGCCAAGTACGACTTCTCCGTATTCCTGCGTAACGTTGGAAGTGCCAAGCAGGTTCGCATCGTGTTGGGTGCCCCGCAAGGCAAGGGCAAAGACTTGAAACTGCTGGCCGATGCCATGATTACTGCCGACAACAAGGCATGGAAGAAGTACGAGGCCGTGCTGACTCCTTCGGAGGACTGCACGAATGCCGTCGTGCAGGTATTGGTGATGAATACCGGCGTGATAGACGTCGATATGGTGTCGCTCATGCCGCAAGACACGTATAAAGGTCATGGGCTGCGCAAGGACATGGCACAGGCATTGGCCGACCTGCAGCCGAAGTTCCTGCGTTTCCCCGGCGGGTGTGTGGTACATGGCGGCGGCGACGGATTCTGGAACACCTACCGCTGGAAGACCACCATCGGACCGAAGGAACAGCGCCGACAGCTGAAGAACACGTGGGGCTACCACCAGTCGATGGGCTTAGGCTACTATGAGTATTTCCAGTTCTGCGAAGACTTGGGCATGGCCCCGCTGCCTATCCTCCCCTGCGGTGTGTCGTGCCAAGGCACGAATGGCGGATGGAACATGTGGCCCACCCAGGCTCAGGAGGTATGCCCCATGTCGGAGATGGACGAGTGGGTGCAGGATGCCCTCGACCTGATAGAATGGGCCAACGGCGACCCTGCCACCTCGAAGTGGGCGAAGATGCGTGCCGACCAGGGACACCCCAAGCCCTTCGGGCTGAAATACCTCGGCATCGGCAACGAAGAGAAAATCACGCCTGAGTTTGCAGAGCGTTTCCGCTATATGTACGAGCGGGTGCAGAAGGCGCATCCCGAAATCGTCATCGTGGGTACGGCCGGACCGGGCTCGCACCCCGAGAACCCCGACTATGAGGCCGGATGGAAACTGGCCGACGAACTGGCAATGCCCATCATCGACGAGCACTACTATGAGAAGCGCGACTACTTCCTGAAGAGCCGCCAGTACGACAGCTACCCGCGCGACCGCAAGACGAAGGTCTATTTAGGCGAATATGCCGCCAAGGACAAGAAGCTCATCGACGCCCTGGCCGAGGGGCTGTACCTGTTGCATGTGGAGCGCAACGCCGACGTGGTGTGCATGACGAGCTATGCCCCGCTGTTTGCCAAGAAGGATGCCACCAACTGGAATCCCGACCTGATATACTTCGACAACGAGCGTATCTACCCGACGTGCAGCTACTACGTGCAGCAGCTCTTCGGACTGTCGAGCGGACAGTACTACTACGGCGACTGCGTACGCTTCGAGGGTGACGCCGCCGGCATCCAGCAGCCACAGGAGGACGTACACTATGGACAGTCGGTGGTGCTGAACGTGAAGACCCGCAAGCTCTACGTCAAGCTGGTGAACGCCACCGACAAGGAGAAAGAGGCCGACATCAACCTCAGCCGCTTCCCCATCAAGAAGAACTGCGTGAAAACGGTACTGGCCGGTGCTGCCGACCAGGAGAACAACTACAAGGAGCAGCCCATTGCCCCCAAGAAGGAGACCGTCAAGGCCCAGAAGAAGTTTGACATCGACCTGCCTCCCTACTCGATGGTGATGCTGGAATACCAGCTGTAAGAGATAGCGGAAAAGACAATAACAACAGAAGACTGGCGACAAAATGCTTGCTCGTCAGTCTTCTTATTATAGACTAACCATACGAAACAATGAAAAAGACCCTGATGATCATAGGCCTGATGCTGCTGACCCTGTCGGTGCAGGCCGCCAAGCCGTGGGACAACGGCAAGCTACGCGTGTCGGATAACCAGCGTTATCTGCAGTTTGAAAACGGCGAGCCCTTCTTCTGGCTGGGCGAGACGGGATGGCTGCTGCCCGAGCGGCTCGACAGGGCCGAGGCGGAGTGGTATCTGCAGAGCGTGGCCAAGGCGGGCTACAACGTGGTGCAGGTGCAGACCATCGACGGCGTGCCGGCCTATAACATCTACGGAGCCCCCTCCCACCTCCCCCTGGGGGGAGGAAAGATGCAGATGGACTGGAGCTTCTCGGCCTACCAATATCCCCCCAAGGGGGGAGCAAGGGGGGCTGGTGCCTACACCTACTGGGACCACTTGGACTACATCATCGACCGTGCTGCCGACCACGGCATCTACATCGGCATGGTGTGCATCTGGGGCGGACTGGTAAAGGACGGCAAACTCTCCGTAGAGGATGCCAAGAAGTACGGTGCCTTCCTCGCCAACCGCTACAAGTCGAAGCCCAACATCATCTGGTTCATGGGTGGCGACATCCAGGGCGACATCAAGCCCGAGGTATGGGAGGCACTGGCCACCACCATTAAGCAGATAGACAAGAACCACCTCATGACCTACCACCCGCGAGGCCGCTACACGTCGGCACGCTGGTGGTCGAAGGCTGCATGGATGGACTTCCACACCTTCCAGAGCGGCCACCGCCGCTACGGCCAGCGCATGGGCAATGCCGACTACCCCATCCCCGACAACACCGAGGAAGACAACTGGATGTACGTCGATTCCACGTGGAAGTACAACCCCATCAAGCCCGTGCTCGACGCCGAGCCCTCCTACGAGGACATCCCCATCGGACTGCACGACCCCAACGAGGGACGCTGGCAGGACTACGACGTGCGCCGCTATGCCTATTGGAGCGTCTTTGCCGGCTCGTGCGGTCACACCTACGGCCACAACGCCATCATGCAGATGCTAAAACCCGGCTACCCGACGAGCTACGGCGATGCCGGTGACGTGAAGGCGTGGTATCAGGCCCTGCACGACCCGGGATTCTCGCAGATGCAATACCTGAAGCGTCTCATCCTGTCGTTCCCCTACTTCGAGCGTGTGCCCGACCAGAGCATCAACCAAGACAATGGTGAGAAGTATAACCGCCTCATCGCCACACGTGGCAGCGACTACCTCTTGGTCTATAACTACAACGGCAACTCGATGCGCGTGGACCTCACGAAGATCAGCGGCACGAAGAAGCACGTCTGGTGGATGACGGCAGCCACCGGCAAGCTGAAGTACCTGGGCGAGTACGACTCGAAGGTGCTCACCTTCCGCTACCACCCGCAGTCGGCGCGTGTCGAGGACGGCGTGCTCATTGCCATCGATAGCACCAAAGACTACCTGAAGAAAGACCAGACCGAGCTGTCGCCAGACGGATACAAGAGTAAGGAACGCGACTTAAACGAGTAAACAATAGCCTCTCCCACCGCCCCTCCCCCGTAGGGAGGGGAGTAGATAGTAATAAAACACAATAGATTGTAATAAAACACAGCAATATATAAAGATGAGAGGAATTAATTATATCATAGTAATTCTCACGCTCCTACTAACTACTCCCCTCTCTGCAAGGGAGGGGCAGGGGGGTGGGGCCGCCTCTGGAGGGTCGGCCTGCGTCAGCATGCTGCGCGTGGAAAACCTCGACAATCCGTTAGGCATCGACACGGCAGAACCTCGCTTCTCATGGCAGATTGAAAGCGACAAACAGAACGTGTACCAGACGGCCTACCAGCTGATAGTCAGCGACGACAAGGGTGAAGTATGGAATACTGGCCGCGTGGAGAGCGACCAGCAGCTGTGGATACGCTATGCCGGCAAGCCACTGGCGAGCAATACGGCCTGCACGTGGAAGGTGAAGGTATGGACTACCGCTGGCGAGTCGGCATGGAGCCAAGAGGCGCACTTCAGCACGGGCCTGTTCAACGAATCCAAGTGGAAGGGCTACTGGATAGGACTGGAGAGCCTGCAGCCCGGCGAGGAGCGCGGCTTCCACACACGGCTGGCTGCCCGCTATCTGCGCAAGGAGTTCGAGCTGAAGCAGAAGCCCATCAAGCGTGCCACCGCCTTCGTGGCCGGACTGGGTCTCTACGAGTTCTACGTCAATGGCCAGCGCATCGGCCGCGATGTGCTCACCCCCGTGCCCTCGGACTACCGCAAGACCATCTACTACAATACCTACGACGCCACCAAGGCTCTCACTACCTACTCCCCTTCCTCACAGGCAGGGACCGGGGGAGGGTCTGCCGGGAGTCGGGCTGTCTGCCTTGGCATCATCCTCGGCAACGGCCGCTACTTCCCCATGCAGCAGCACAAGCCCTATAAGATTCCCGTCTTCGGACTGCCCAAGTGCCGTATCAACGTCATCGTAGAGTATGACGACGGTACCACCCAGCGCCTGCAGACCGACGACAAGGGCTGGCGTGTGACGGCCAACGGCCCCATCCGTTCGAACAACGAGTACGATGGCGAGCAGTATGATGCCCGCAAGGAGATGACCGGTTGGGCCAAGGTGGGCTACGACGACAGCCGGTGGCTCAAGGCCGAGCGCACCGACATCCCCACTGGCCAGCTGCGCGCACAGATGACACCGGGCATGATGGTACAACGCTGTCACGAACTGTGGAAGCCTGCCAAGACCATCCCCGGCCCTACAGGGTGGAAAAAAATAAAACCCCTGCCCGGCAAGCCTGACACTTACGTCATCGACTTCGGACAGAACATGGCGGGATGGGTGTCGCTGATGCCCCACGGCAAGGCAGGCGACACCATCCGCGTGCGCTATGCCGAGAAGCTGAACGCTGACGGCACGCTCTATACGGAAAACCTGCGTAACGCCCGCTCTACTGACACCTATGTCTGCAACGGGCAGGAGCCTGTTGTCAAAGAATGGGACAAAGACCGCGCCTGGCGACCGACGTTTGTCTATCACGGATTCCGCTACGTCGAGGTGTCGGGCATGAAAGACCTCGACGCCCGCCAGCTCGTAGCCGAGGAGGTGTATGACGGCATTGCCGTCTATCCGAATAGTTTCAGCTGCAGCGACACTATATTAAATAAGGTGGTGCGGAATGCCTGTATGGGTATTGCCGCCAACTACAAAGGCATGCCCGTCGATTGCCCGCAGCGCGACGAGCGACAGCCCTGGCTGGGCGACCGCACCGTGGGCAGTCTCGGCGAGAGCTTCGTGGCACAGAACGAGCGGCTCTACACCAAGTGGATGCGCGACATCTGCGAGGCACAGCGCTCCGACGGCTGCATACCCGATGTGGCACCGGCCTTCTGGAACTACTACAGCGACGACGTCACTTGGGCTGCTGCCCTGCCCTTCGGCTGCGACATGCTGTGGCGGCAGTTCGGCAACCGCGAGGCCATCGACCGCTCCTATCCCTATATCAAGAAGTGGGTCAATCATATCATCGAGGAGTACAGCGACGACGGCATCATCCGCTGCGGCAAGTATGGCGACTGGTGCGTGCCACCCGAGAAACTGGAGCTCATCCACTCGCAGGACCCGGCACGCAAGACCGACGTGTCGCTCATCTCCACGGCATACATCATCCGCACCATGCAGCTCATGGAACAGTGGGGCTGCGAGGCCGACCTATGGCGACCCCTCCGCGAACAGATGACCGCCAGTTTCAACCGCCACTTCCTGACCGTCCGTCGCGGCACGTCGCCCCGCCCGGGTCATGTGCTCTATCCCGACAGCGTCTTTTATGGCAACAACACCGCCACGGCCAACCTCCTAGCACTCTCGTTCGGCATCGTGCCGGATGACTGCCGCGAAGAGGTGGTAAAGAACGTGGTGGAAAACATCATCATCAAGAACAACGCCCACGTGCCATGTGGTGTCATCGGCATATCATGGCTGCTGCGCGGTCTCAGCGACAACGGCTTCAGCGACATCGCCTACATGATAGCCACGCAGAAGAGCTACCCCTCATGGGGCTACATGGCAGAGAACGGTGCCACCACGACGTGGGAACTATGGAACGGCGACAAGGCCAGTCCCCGCATGAACAGCGGCAACCACGTCATGCTGCTCGGCGACCTGCTCACCTGGTGCTACCAGTATCTTGGCGGCATCCGCCAAGCCGAATTCCACTCTTCAGCCCCCGAAGGGACTGTAAATGCTGGCAAGCCCGGTGCATTGGCACATGAAGCCCCCTCGGGGGCCGTAGGGGGGGCTTCGGGGACTTCGGGGGCTACGGCTTACAAGCACATTGTGCTTCGTCCCGACTTCGGCATCCAGGGTTGCGAAAGCGCAAAGGCCATCTTCCATTCCCCCTACGGAATCATCCATAGCGAATGGAGAAAAACGACGGTGAGCACCAGTCGTTCACAGTGCCACATCAACTGGCACGTCATCATCCCCTGCAACACGACAGCCGACGTCCACCTGCCCGACGGAACAGTAAAAAACATCGGCTCGGGCACCTACGACTTCTCCTGCGACATGCCTACCGCCTCAGAAGCCATCGTGAAGGACGAATTCCTCTACACCCAGGCCTCCTTCCCACAGTGCCACTCGGCCAGCATCGTCGAGACGAAGAAGGGCGACCTTGTCTGCACCTACTTCGGCGGCAAGCATGAGCGCAACCCCGACGTCTGCATCTGGGTGAGCATCAAGAAGAAAGGCAGCAACACATGGACGGCCCCCATCCTCGCCGCCGACGGTGTCTTCGAGCTCGGCACCACCAATGGCAACATCGCCGGCATTACCGCCGAGAGCACCCCCGCCTCAGACGGTCCTGTATGCCGAGGCCTCGCCTCGACCAACCAGCGTCGCAAGGCCTGCTGGAATCCTGTCATCTGCGAGATGCCCAACGGCGAGCTGTGGCTGTTCTTCAAGATAGGACTGAAGGTCAGCGACTGGACAGGCTGGCTCTGCAAATCAAAGGACGGCGGCAAGACCTGGAGCAACAAGGAACCCCTGCCCAAGGGCTTCCTCGGCCCCATCAAGAACAAGCCCGAAATCATCAATGGCCGTCTGCTCTGTCCCTCCAGCACGGAAGACAACGGCTGGAAGTTCCACATGGAAATCTACGACATTGCCAAAAAGCAATGGCGCTACGTCGGCCCCATCGCCGCCTCCCTCGCCATGCGCACCGAGGACATGAAGGCTTCCCCCGCCTCTTCCGCTTCCCCCGCCTCCAGTGTGGGCAGCGGTTTTGCCGCTGCCAAAAGCGAAGACCCCGAAGCCCCCGATGCCGGCGGCACCGCCGCTGCCAACGGCATGCACCCCATCGACTGCATCCAGCCCTCCATCCTCAAGCTGAACGACGGCCGCCTACAGGTGCTCATGCGCACCCGCAACGGAAAGATAGGCACCTCTTTCTCCTCTGACAACGGCGACACATGGTCGAAGGTCACCCTGCTCGATGTGCCCAACAACCAGTCGGGCACCGATGCCGTCACCCTCAGCGACGGTCGTCATGTGCTCGTCTATAACAACTTCGAGACGCTGCCCGCCACCAAAAAGGGGGTGCGCACCCCCCTCTCCCTCGCCGTCAGCGACGACGGTACTCACTGGCGCCACGCCTTGACACTCGAAGACTCGCCCATCAGCCAATATTCCTACCCCTGCATCATACAGGGCCGCGATGGCAAGCTGCATGTCGCCTACACTTGGCGCCGCCTGCGCATAGCCTACAAGGAAATCGACCCTGCTAAGCTATAGCGCAAGCGGTCAGGGTCAGTGCCATTATCTCACCTCATTTCCCATATTGAGGAACCGGAAGCGGAATAACGTAACATTTCCTGTCAGCAAATTCTGGCGCGGTGCCATGATAATTGACCACCCTGCCATAAACGAGCACATCGTCTCCGACAGCGATCTGCGGATAGTATTCCGTCCACTTACTCTGGAAATCGAGGTAATAGGCATTGTACACGGTAAGCTCCTTGCCGCCTGCATATCCAGTATTATGCAGTTTTTTTGGAAAGGATAGCACCCCAAAAAACGGATTTCCCCGTATCAGCTGCAAAAATACACATTATTCCTCTAACAGTCCGCACTGTTTTGTAGGAAAAGAGCTAACAATGATGATTTTCGTAGAAAAAAATATCTGCCCACCCTACTACATGATGACCATTGGGTATGATGACATTTTGCCTTTTCGTCAGTCATTATCTATATAATATAGATACTGCATAATATTATGAAGAAGATTATCGCCATCGTTATCATGGTCTCTATGGCTGTAACGGCAACGGCCAAGAGCATCAGCATTGTAGTAGAAAGACATGCTTCGGCACGTGAACAATATGCAGCAGAATATCTGCAGAAGAAGTTGACAGAGATGGGGCATCATGTTGCCCAGAAAAAAGCCGACTACAAGATTACGCTGTCGGTGGCGGGCAACGGACCTGCCGAGGGCTACACCATCGCCAAGGGCAAGCAGGGCATCACCGTGAGCGGCAACGATGCCACGGGGGTCATCTACGGATGCGTGGAGCTGGCCGACCGCATCCGGCAGGCTGGCAGCATTGAGCATTTCGCTGCGACAGGGCTTCAACAATCCATCACGGAACAGCCGCAGATGGTGATGCGTGGCACATGTATCGGACTGCAGAAGACGGTCTATCTGCCCGGTCATGGGGTCTATGAGTATCCCTATACTCCTGAGAACTTCCCCTGGTTCTATGACAAGGCGGAGTGGGTGAAATACCTCGACATGATGGTCGAGAACAAGTACAACTCGCTGTATCTCTGGAACGGCCACCCCTTCGCTTCGCTCGTCAAGCTGAAGGACTATCCCTTCGCCCTGGAGGTGGACGAGGCGACGTTCCAGAAGAACGTGGACATGTTCTCATTCCTTACCCACGAGGCCGACCGTCGCGGCATCTGGGTCATCCAGATGTTCTATAACATCATCCTGAGCAAGCCCTTTGCCGACCACTATGGTCTGAAGACGCAAGACCGCCACCGCCCCATCACCCCGCTCATCAGCGACTACACCCGCAAGTCGATAGCAGCCTTCATCAAGAACTACCCCAACGTCGGCCTGCTGGTATGTCTCGGCGAGGCAATGGCCACCATCGACGACGACGTGAAATGGATGAAGGAGACCATCATTCCCGGTATCAAGGACGGACTGGGCAGCCCCACCCCCACCCCCTCCCCAGTAGGGAGGGGAGCCGACGCGCAGAAAGCCTCCCCCAGGGGGGGGACAGGAGGGGGTAAACTGCCACCCATCGTGCTGCGCTCGCATGATACCGACGGGCCGCTGGTGCTGAAGGAGAGCCTGCCGCTCTATCCTAATATATATACGATGTCGAAGTACACGGGCGAGAGCCTGACCACCTATACCCCCGGAGGGCCTTGGGGCGAGACCCACCGCCAGCTGGCTGCTGCCGCTCCCGTGCATATCGACAACGTACACATCCTCGCCAATCTGGAACCGTGGCGCTGGTCCAGTCCTGCCTTCATCCAGAAGACCGTCCAGGCCATGCACCGCGTACACCACTCCCGAGGACTGCACCTCTACCCCCAAGCCTCCTACTGGGACTGGCCTTACACCGCCGACAAGCTGCCCGACGGTCAGCGCCTGAAGCAGCTCGACCGCGACTGGATGTGGTATCAGGCCTGGGGGCGCTACGCCTGGAACGACCGCACCGGCTCCATGTCCCCCGCCTCCACTGTGGGCAGCGGTCCTCTCGCCTCCACTGTGGGCAGCGGTCCTTCCGCCTCCACTGTGGGCAGCGGTTTTGCCGCTGCCACCGAGCGTTCCTACTGGCAGCGCGTGCTGGCCGATTACTACGGCATCGACACCATCGCCGCCGGCCATCTGCTCAACGCCTACGACGAGGCCGGCGAGATAGCCCCCAAGCTGCTGCGCCGCTTCGGCATCACCGAGGGCAACCGCCAGACGCTACTTCTCGGCATGACCATGGGCGAACTGGTCAATCCGTATAAGTACACCATCTACCCCGGCTTCTACGAGAGCTGCGGCCCGGAGGGCGAAAAGCTCATCGAGTATATCGAGAAAGAGCACAAGGGTTTGCCCCATCAGGGCGAACTGCCGCTCGACATCATCGACCAGTGTGTCAACCACGGCGACCGTGCGCTGGTCGAAATGGGAGCCGCTGCCGCCAAGCCCACCCGCCATGCCGACGAATACCAGCGCGTGTGGAACGACATGCTTTGCTATGCCTCGTTCGCCAAAGCCTTCCAGCTGAAGGTGCGTGCTGCCGCCGAGGTGCTACGCTACAAGTGGACACAGGACATCGCCCACCTGGAGACAGCCGTCGTATGGCTCGAACAGAGCCTGAGCATCTGGTATGACCTTAGCCGCATGACCGACGACTGGTATCTCTATGCCAACAGCATGCAGACGGCCCAGCGCCGTATCCCCGTAGGCGGCGACGGTGGCAAGATGAAGACATGGTCGGAGCTGGCCACCGTCTATCAGGAAGAGCTGGATGCCTTCCGCGCCAACATCGAGAAGCTGAAGCACCCCGCAGCCCTCGCCGATGTCAAGATCCTGCCCGCCCAGCCCGCCGAAGTAACAATTCATAAACTTCAAACTTCAAACTTCAAACTTCAAACGCTGAAGAAGGGTGCCATCCTCTTCGAGAACCGCCCCGACACCCCCGTTGACTCCATCGCCCCGGAGCTCGCCAACCTGCAGGCCCTCGTGCTCAACCGCGACACCACCCGCATCATAGGCACCACCATCGAGTATGAGAGCGACACGCCCGTCAAGCTGCTCGTCGGCCTGTTCAAAGACGACGACCCGAAATGGGCCAAGGCTCCCAAATTGGAGATTGATGCCACGGGCAATGAGTACGGCCAGGCCGAGCCGCTACTGACCAATGCCATCAGCATCGTACAGATGCCAAAAGTGAATATCCATCAATACACGCTCCCCGCCGGTCGCCAGACGCTACGCCTGCCCAAGGGCATCCTGATGGTGGCCGGTTTCACCACCAGCGACATCAAGCCGCGCGACTGCGGACTCAACGGTCCGTCGGGCGAGGTTGACTGGCTGTTCCAAAAATAAAAATAATAAAACAATAATAAACGATGAAAATAAAACTGACCGCGCTATTTGTTTTCGTCAGCCTCGCCGTCACGGCACAAAACATCAGCGAACAGCAGATGCGGCGCATCTACCAGGAGGTGCGCACACCCTATAAATACGGAATGGTGGTGGCTCCAACAGACAACTACCATAAGATAGACTGTCCCACCGTGTTCCGCAAAGACGGACGGTGGCTGATGACCTACGTGGTATATAACGGCAAGGACGGCACCGACGGGCGCGGCTACGAGACATGGCTGGCGACGAGCGACGACCTGCTGCACTGGCAGACCGAGGGGCGCCTGCTGGCCTATCCCGCCGACGGTGCCAACCTCTGGGACCAGAACCAGCGGGGCGGTTTCCCGGCACTCATCGACTACGAATGGGGCGGCAGTTATGACATCGGAACCTATAAAGGTCGCTACTACATGACCTATATTGGCGGACCCGGCACAGGCTATGAGGCCGTGAATGCACCGCTGAGCATCGGCATCGCCTCGACCAAGGGGGATGTCACAAAGGCGCACCAGTGGCAGACGCAGGACCGTCCGCTCATGAGCTACAACGACAAGGACGCCCAGTGGTGGGAATACATGACGCAGTACAAGAGCACCATCTACGAAGTGAACAGCGGAACGGGGAAAGCGAATCATTTACTGCCGCCCGAACTGCAGAAGTACCGCTTCCTCATGTTCTACAATGCCGGTGGCAAGGACAGCACCCACCCCAAGGGCGAGCGCATCGGCATCGCCCTCTCCAACGACATGAAGCACTGGCGACGCTACAGCGGCAATCCCGTCTTCGCCCACGACAGCGACGGCACCATCACCGGCGATGCCCAGATAGTGCGCATGAACATCCCCTCTTTGGGAGGGGGCAGGGGGGAGGCTCTCTACGTCATGTTCTACTTCTCGGCCTACAACCCCGCCCGAAAGTATGCCGCCTACAACACCTTCGCCGTCTCGCGCGACCTCATCCACTGGCAAGACTGGGACGGTCCCGACCTCATCATCCCCTCTAAGCCCTACGACGAGCTGTTTGCCCACAAGAGCTACGTGGTGAAGCACGACGGCGTGGTGTATCATTTCTACTGCGCCGTCAACAACGACCAGCAGCGCGGCATCGCCGTAGCCACCAGCGTCCCCATGGGCCGCTCTGCCGTGCGCTTTCCCGCCCCCGAGCGCAAAGGCCGCCGCACCGTCACGCCCCTCAACGAGGGCTGGACGGCCCGCTGCCTTGCCCCTCACAGCTCGCAGCCTTCATCTATTGCCTCTCACGTCTCGCAGCCTTCGTCAATTGGTAGCGATTTTATCGCTACAACCATCAACCTCCCCCATAATTTCGACGACTACTACGGCTACCGCCAGCTCCGCCATGGCAATCTCCACGGCTCGGCAATATATAGCAAGACATTCGACAGCGACAAGCGCGAGGGGCGCCGCTACTTCCTCCAGTTCGAGGGTGTCGGCACCTACGCCACCGTCACGCTCAACGGCCACCGCTATCCCAAAGAGCTGGTAGGCCGCACGGTATGGACGCTCGATGTCACCGACCACCTACACAGCGGCCAGAACACGCTGACCGTCGCTGTGGACCACCCCGCCATGCAGACGGCCTCGCCGTGGGTCTGTGGCGGATGCTCGTCGGAGTGGGGATTCAGCGAAGGCTCGCAGCCCTTCGGCATCTTCCGGCCCGTCAGCCTCATCGAGACCGACGCAGTGCGCATCGAGCCGTTCGGTGTCCACATCTGGAACAATGCCGCCTGCGACTCCGTATTCATTGACACCGAGGTGAAGAACTACACCAACCATCCCCAGCAGATTGAGTTGGTGAACAAGTTTACGCTGGCCTCGGGCAAGCAGGTGTTCCGCCATGTACAGCCCGTCACGCTCCAGCCCGGCGAGACCCGCACGCTCCGCCATGCCGAGGCTGTCAGCAATGCCCACCGATGGAGCATCGGTGACCCCTACCTCTACACCCTCTCCACCATGATTAAACGCCCGGCCGCATCTACCGCATCTTCCGCATCTGCTACCACTCCGGCCGCATCCAGTGTGTCCAATGGTTTTGCCACCGGTACGGTCACCACCGACGAGGTGCGCACGCCCTTCGGCATCCGAAGCATCTCGTGGCCCGTCCACCGCAAAGACGGCGACCACCGCTTCTGCCTCAACGGCACGCCCGTATTTATCAACGGCACCTGCGAATATGAACACCTCCTTGGCAATAGCCATGCCTTCTCGCCCGAGCAGATTCGCTCGCGCATGAAGCAGATTACCAATGCCGGTTTCAATGCCCTGCGCGAGGCCCACCAGCCCCACAACCTGCTCTACCAACAGCTATGCGACGAGCAGGGCGTGCTCTTCTGGAGCCAGTTCTCGGCACACATCTGGTACGACACGCCACAGTTCCGCGACAACTTCAAACGGCTGCTCATACGCTGGATCAAGGAACGCCGCAACTCACCCAGCATCATCCTCTGGGGACTGCAGAACGAGAGTGTGCTGCCCAAGGCCTTCGCCGAGGAGTGTTCCGACATCATCCGCAGTCTCGACCCCACCTGCCGTGACCAGCGTGCCATCACCACCTGCAACGGCGGCGAGGGCACCGACTGGAACGTCATCCAGAACTGGAGCGGCACCTACGGCGGCACGGCCGACAACTACGACCGCGAGCTCTCGCAGCCCGAGCAGCTGTTGAACGGTGAATACGGTGCCTGGCGCACCATCGACCTGCACGGCGACGCGAAATACAGCGAGGAGTCGTTCACCCACCTACTTGAAACCAAGGCCCGTCTGGCCGAGAAGGCTTTCGCCGATACCGTGCCCCATGCCGCTGTATCCGATGGTTTCCCATCGGGCCACCACGGCGTTTGCGGCCATTTCCAATGGATCTTCAATTCTCACGACAACCCCGGACGCATCCAGCCCGACGGTGCCCTGCGCCGCATCGACAAGATAGGTCCCATCAACTACAAGGGTCTCGTCACTGCCTGGGAAGAGCCTACCCCAGCCTACTATATGTACCGCCACCGCTACGCTGCCCCCGTTTCCGACGATTCATCGTCGGGCGCCCTCCCCACCGCAACCGCCCTCCCCACCGCTGCCGACCGCAACCGTGACCTCGTGAAAGCCGCCCCCGGCTACCACTACCTCTACCGCATCAACTGCGGCGGCGATGCCTTCCGCGATGAGTTCGGCCAACAGTGGCAGGCCGACGACACCCTGCATAGCCACTCATGGGGTCAGGACTTCCCTGGCATCCATGCCCTGCAGGCCTCGCAGCGCCACATCACCGCCGACATTCGCGGCACACAGAGCGACGAACTTTTCCAGCGCTTCCGCTTCGGTCGCCACCGTCTGTGGTACGACCTGCCAGTCACAGCGGTCAGCGGTTCATCCGCTGACACCACCCTCTACCGCATCGAGCTCTACTTCACTGAACCGTGGCACGGCCGTGAAGCCTCAGAGACCGCCGACTACGAAGGTCTGCGCATCTTCGACGTGGCCGTCAACGGGCAGACCGTCATCGACGACCTCGACCCGTGGGCAGAAGCCGGCTACTGCGGAGCCCTGAAGCGCGTGGTATATGCCAAGGCCCAGAACGGACGCCTGCGCATCGCCTTCCCCGAAGTGAAGGCCGGCCAGGCCGTCATCTGTGGCATTGCCGTAGCGGTTGCCAGAGCGATTGTTCCAGAGTGGCCGCAAGTGCAGCAGGATGCCATCGACTGGCACGCCCTGGACACCGACACCATTGCCAAGCTGCCCAAAGCAGAATTGCCCCAGGACACCGAGGCGCGCCCCGCCACCGTCTATCAGCCTATTAACGGAAAACAGGCCAGCAAAGGAAAGAAGCAGTCAGCTGCTCCAAAAGGCTCCCCTTCTGGCACCACCTTCGTCATCACCCCCGGCCTCGGTCAGGAATACGCCCTCCGTTTCCGTTACAAGAACACGACGGGCCAGCCCGTCACCGCGCGCATGACCATCACCGATGCCAAGAACATCGTGCTCGTTGACCGCGACGTGACATTCCCGCCCACGCCACCGAAATTCAAGATGCTCTCCACCACCACCGGTACGCAGATCAATGCCGGCACCTACCGCCTACACATTGCCACCGATGCCATCGAGTTTAAAGAACTGAAAGTACAATAGCACATTATGAAACAGTTACTTTTCGGCCTGCTGCTGTCAGGCATATCATTATTCACTACGGCACAAGAGCACCACGACTGGGAGGATCACCATGTGCTGCAAATCAATCGCGAACCGGCGCGCGCCTACTTCCTGCCCTATCAGCAGCAGAAGGGCGACCAACAGCTGAGCCTCAACGGCCAGTGGCAGTTCCGCTGGACCAAGACACCGGAAGAGCGGGTGAAAGACTTCTACCGCACAGACTTCGACGACAGCGGTTGGGCACCATTCCCCGTGCCCGCCAACTGGGAGGTGAACACCAGCGGACAGCAGTATGGCACACCCATCTACGTCTCGGCAGGTTATCCTTTCAAGATTGACCCGCCCTACGTCACCCGCGAGCCCAAGCAGACTTGGACCACCTACGTGGAGCGCAACCCCACCGGGCAGTACCGCCGGACATTTAACATACCCGACAACTGGGTATGCTCCGCCCCGGCAACGACAAGCCAGACAGGTGGCCAGACCTTCCTGCGCTTCGAGGGTGTGATGTCGGCCTTCTACGTATGGGTGAACGGTCAGCGCGTAGGCTACAGCCAAGGGTCGATGGAGCCTTCGGAGTTTAACGTCACACCCTATATTAAGAAAGGAGAAAACCTGATAGCCGTCGAGGTGTATAAATACAGTGACGGCTCCTACCTGGAAGACCAAGACTTCTGGCGCTTCAGCGGCATCCATCGCGACGTGCTGCTCTATCATACGCCCGATGTCCGACTGAGGGATGTGACGGTAAAGACCCTCCCGACAAGGGTGGGACCGGGGGAGAGTCATGAGTGGATGCTAACTATCCATCCCCAACTCTCCGTCTATAACGCACAGAGTGGCGAGGGCTACCAGCTTGTGGCCACCCTCATGGACGGCGGACGGCCCATCGGCAGCGACACCGTGGCAGCCGCCGAGGTGCTCGACCTGCAGCACAAGGCCTCGCGCATGAACGAGTGGTACCCACAGCGCGGCTACCACAAAACGGACCGCATGACCATCCGCGTCTCTGCGCCCCGCCTGTGGAGTGCCGACAGCCCCAACCTCTATGCCCTGCTGTTAGAACTGCAGGATGCCCACGGCAGGACCGTCGAGCGCGCAGAGCAGCAGGTGGGCTTCCGCCAGATACGCATCGAGGGTGGCCAACTGCTCATCAACGGGCGGCCCGTCAAGCTACGTGGTGTCAACCGTCACGAGCACGACCCCTACCGGGCCCGTGTGATGACCGAAGAACTAATGAAGCGCGACCTGCTGCTGATGAAACAGGCCAACGTCAATGCTGTGCGACTGGCCCACTATCCCGATGTGCCACGCTGGTATGAGCTGTGCGACTCGATAGGCATGTACGTCATGGACGAGGCCGACTGCGAGACCCACGGACTGCGTGGCACGCTGGCCTCCACCCCCGACTGGCACGCCGCCTTCATGGACCGTGTCGTCCGCATGGCCGAGCGCGACAAGAACCACCCCTCGGTCATCTTCTGGAGCCTCGGCAACGAGAGCGGCTATGGTGCCAACCACGCTGCCATGTCGGCATGGCTGCACGAGTTCGACCCCACCCGCCCCGTCCATTACGAGGGCGCACAGGGCACCGCCTCCATCCATAGCGACATGCAGCGCACGGAGCACGACCCGCAGACCGTCGATGTCATCTCGCGCTTCTATCCCCGCGTGATGCAGGAATACCTGAACCCCGGCATCCCCGAGGGTTCCGACAAGGAGCGTGCCGAGAACGCCCGCTGGGAACGGCTCGTCGAGATAGCCCACCGCCCGGGCGACCACTGCTCGTGGGAAGGCAGCGATGGCGGTCCGCGCCCTGTCATGACCAGCGAGTATGCCCACTCGATGGGTAACGCCTTGGGCAACTTCAAAGAATACTGGGACGAGATCAACAGCACCCCTCGCCTGCTGGGCGGTTTCATCTGGGACTGGGTGGACCAGGGAATAGGAAGGCCCTCCCCCCTGCCCCTCCCTATAAAGGAGGGGAGTAAATACTCTCAAGGTAGAATAAATGCGGGAAAAACGCAAGACAGTAAAACAAAAGCTTTCCTCTATGGTGGCGACTTCGGCGAGAAGCCCAACCACGGGGCATTCTGCCTGAATGGCATCATCATGGCCGACCGCACACTGACGCCCAAATACTATGAGGTGCAGCAGGTCTATGGCGAAGCGGCTCGTCTGGCTGGCGAGCAGTATGTGGCCTGCGACCCCACACAGGCCGTCGGTGTCAGGGAGCTGAAGAAAGCTCCCCGGCACGGTATCAAGCATACCGACAAGGTTTCTGCAGGCCTTGTCGCCATCATCGCCGCCATCCGCCCGCAATGCTTCCGCGCCCCTACCGATAACGACAAGAGCTTCGGCAACTGGCTGGCAAAAGACTGGAGGCGCTGCGGGCTCGACACCCTGCAACTGCCCATGACCATGGAACAGCAGGGCAACGAGCTTTGCTTCACCTTCGAGATTCCCGACACGCTGCCCCCGTTGCCGCGTGTGGGTATCGTCATCGAACTGCCCCGCGAGTACGATGAACTGGTATGGCATGGCCATGGTCCTTGGGAGAACTATCCCGACCGCAAGGCATCGTGCCCCATCAGCTGGTGGCAGTCGTCCGTCGGCAACCAGTACGTACACTACCCCCGTCCGCAAGACTCGGGCAACCACGAAGACTGCACCTACGTGGAGCTGAAGACCAAGGGCGGCAAGACCCTGCGCATTGAGGCTGTCGATGCCCCCTTCTCGTTCTCTGCCCTGCCCTACTCGGCCCAGTACCTGGCCGGCAAGACCCACGACTACGAACTGGAAGAGCAAGGGCACACCTACCTCTCTATCGACTGTGCCGTCTTAGGTCTTGGCAACAGCTCGTGCGGCCCCGGCGTACTGAAGAAATACAGTATCGACCCCGCCAAGAAGCACCGGCTGGCGATTCGCATCAGCCAGTAATCTGATGCGCTTCGGCCAGATATTTGGCTTGTTCTACTTAAATAAAGTTTATTTTAAGGCGATACATATTGCTGATTCATAATTTTTTATTAAATTTGCAGGCTGATAACACAAGTAATTCCAAAAGACCCATAGACAATGAAACCAGCAAAGATACTCAGTGTCGATGACGAGGCAGACCTCGAGTCGCTTCTGACACAGTTTTTCCGCCGCAAAATCCGCAAGGGCGAATACGAATTCCACTTTGCCCACAACGGTTTGGAGGCACTTACCATGCTGTTGAAGGAGAAAGACTTCGACATCATCCTGTCAGACATCAACATGCCTGAAATGGACGGTCTGACGCTGCTCGCCAAGGTGAACGAGATGCAGAATCCATCCTTGAAGTGCATCATGGTGAGTGCCTATGGCGACATGAGCAACATCCGCCAGGCCATGAACGGCGGTGCCTTCGACTTTGCCACGAAGCCCATCGACCTGGAAGACCTCAGCGTAACCATCGAGAAGGCCATCAAGCAAATAGAATACATCAAGCAAGCCCAGGAAGAGCACAGCCAGCTGGAGTCGCTGAAGACCGACCTGGCCGTGGCGTCGGAGATACAGCATGCCATCCTGCCCCGCATCTTCCCCCCATTCCCCGAGAACGAGTCACAGCTCGACCTGGCTGCGCTGATGACCCCTGCCAAGGATGTCGGCGGCGACTTCTACGACTTCTTCCGAATCGATGCCGACCACATCGGCCTCGTCATGGCCGACGTCAGCGGCAAGGGTGTTCCTGCCGCCATCTTCATGGCCGTCAGCCGCACGCTGATACGTACCGTAGGCCTGCAGGGCGACACTGCCGGCAGCACGCTGACCCTGTCGAACGAGCTGCTGTGCAGGGAGTCGGTTGACCAGATGTTCGTCACCGTGTTCTATGCCATCTACACCATCTCCACCGGTCAGCTGACCTACTGCAACGGAGGCCACAACGCGCCCTATATCCTGCGTGCCAACGGGCGTGTGGAGCAACTGCCCCAAAGCACCAACTGCGTTCTGGGCATCATGCCCGACATGACGTACAGCGACGGTGAGGCACACCTGGCCCCCGGCGACACGCTGCTACTGTACACCGACGGCGTGAACGAAGCCTTCAATACCGATTTCGAGGAATACGGCGAGTCCCGTATGGAGCACGTCCTGGGCACGGTGTATGACAAGACATGCCAGGAAATCATCGACGCACAGCTGGCCGACGTTCGAGCCTTTGCCGGCTCGGCCCCCCAAAGCGACGACATCACCATCATGGCCTTGAAGCGCAGAGCATAAGAAAGAAGCATCAGTATATATGAAGCGCAGAGCATAAGAAAGAAGCATCAGTATATAGCATGCGGACGCGGAACATACTATTCGGAATATTGGTCTCAACGGCTATCGTCGGACTGTCTGCAGCCCTCTACCATCTGTACCACAAGTACGACGAGAAGAGCAGACAGGTAGAAAGCCTGCAGACGCAAGTGAAAGACCTTGAGCGGCAGGAGAAGCAGTCGGCCGTCATGCAGAGCGTCAATGCCCAGATGGAGGAGATAGCCCTCCAGGAGCGCCGCATCAGCGACGAGCAGCGCGAGGCAGCAGAAAGACAGACCGTCGTGGCCGAGCGCATGCGCCAGCATGCCGAGCAGGAGCGGCAGAACGCCCTGGAAGCCGAGCACCGTGCCGTACAAGCCTCGCAAACAGCCGAGAGCCAGCGCCGGATAGCCGAAGACCAGCGTGCCGCCGCCGAGCATTCGAAGCGTGTTGCCGACACGCTGAGCTATCTCACCCTGTCGCGCCAGATAGGCAACTACGCCATCACCCAATATCATGATGGCAATATCGTACTGGCCAATCTGCTGGCCTACGCCGCCTATCAGTACACCAAGCGCTATGGCGGCGACATCTATACCCCCTCTGTCTATCAGGCACTGGTCATGACCAGTCAGAGCAAGCACCAGTGGACGCGCCACCAAGGCACCGTCACCGACATTGCCTTTTTCAAGAAAGGCCCATACAACCTCGCGTCCACCAGCACGTATGGCGAACTGCTGGCCCACCGGTTTGACAGCAAGCAACAGCTCTTGACCGACACCCTGTATGCCAACAAGAGCTTCGACTTCCGCGACCTCTTCATTGACCATCCCTCCGGCACGCTCTTCGCCGTCAGCCGCACGGGCCACCTGCTGATACGCAAGGACGGGCGAACCACCATACGGACTGTCGAAGGCATCGGTCGCCTGATGGGCATCGAACCCGTGGGAGGCCAATTCATCGTCATAGGCGAGGAGGGCCTGACACAGCTGACGCCCCACAGCTGGCATCCCGACAAGACACGCCGACTGTCACACAAGATCATGGCCATCAGCCTGTTCGACGGCAGACCGCTGCTCTTCGACGACCACCGCCAGATGCTACGCCTGAACAGTATAGACGACATCCCCGTCCAGCGAGTACCGGTCAGCGGCCAGGTGACAGCCTTCGCCAGTTCGAAGAACACACATGTGAAGACCTACGGCATGGCCGACGGCACCATCTGGATGGAGGATGCCCAAGGCAAGATGCAGAAGCTGCTGGGCCATCGGTCGCGTGTGTCGCGCATCAAGATCAACGGTGCGCGCATCTACTCTGCCAGCTACGACGGCACGGTGAATCTGTGGATGTCGAACAAGGAGAAGATAGAGCCCATGTCCATCATCCGCACGAACGGCTGGCTGCGCTGCTTCACCTTCGACGAAAAGAAGCATAACCTCTGGTGCGGCGACCAGAAAGGCACCCTCACCGAGGCCTTCATCTCGGTGCCGCTCATGACCAGCAAGCTCCAGAAACAGCTGAAGCGCAACCTGACGCACGACGAGTGGAGCTACTACATAGGGCGCAACATACCGTACGAAACCTTCACGAAGTAAAACTCAGCACCGCAGAAACCCTTACGAAGCAACTTAGCATAAGCACTATGACTACCGGGACACGACATAGCACGACAACGAAGGCGACAGGCATCCTGCTTGCCGGCCTGTTTGCCCTTCTCGTCCTGACTCCCCTACGCCTCAGCGCACAGGGCATGCCCTTCATCCGCAACTATAAAGCCACCGAGTATAACGGCCACAACCAGAACTTCGACATCATCTGCGGCGACGAGGGCCTGGTGTATGTAGCCAACTTCGAAGGCCTGCTGTATTACGACCAGTCCACATGGCGCATGATTCACACCCCGGGCAACAGCCGCGTCACGGCACTCTTCCGCGACTCGAAGGGGCGCATCTGGACCGGTGGCTACAACTTCATGGGCTACCTCAAGACCGGTTCACGCGGAATCCTCGCCCTGCATCCGACAGGCAACGGCACCAACATCCGCGGCGAGGTGACATGGATATGGGAGCGCGACGGCCGGGTGTCGTTTCTGGTGAGCGACGGCAAGGTTTACGACATCACCGGCGACAACATCCAAGTGCAGCCCAACGGCCAGGTGCCCACCAGCGGCTGGTCGGTGCTTGGCAGCGGACAGCACATCAACCAGATACAGACGATAGACGACAACACCGAGGTGGTGGCCACCAACGGCAACGGACTGCTGGTGCGCCACAAGAACGGTCAACCGCTCATGCACATCAACGAGGCCAACGGGCTGTGCTCCAACAACGTGAGCCACGTGTCGTATAATGGCAACGGACTGCTCTGGGGAGCCACCGACAACGGCATCTTCGCCATCGCGCTGCCTACCGCCTACACACACTTCACGCAAAGCGAGGGGCTGCACGGCGAGGTGCTCTCGCTGGCCAAGTTCAACGGCACCATCTATGCCGGCACGCTGAACGGCCTGTACCGGCTGGAGGGGCAGACGTTCCGTCAGGTGGCCGACATCAGCCATGCCTGCTGGTGCCTGACCCCCACGGCCGACCGCCTCCTGGCAGCCACCACCAACGGTGTCTATCTCGTCGGCCAGCAAGGCACGCGCCAGCTGACCACCGCCAGCACGACAGCCGTCACCGATGCCAAGGACGGCTACTACACCGGCGAGATGGACGGCTTCTACTACCATCCCTACGACGGCCAAGAACAGAAGGTATGCGAAGCCGAGCGCGTCACCAAGATCCTGCGCGATGCCAACGGCACGCTCTGGCTTCAGAACATCTACGGCTACGTATGGAAAGGCGACGGCACCCGCTTCCAGCCCGTCGATACCCACCGCGAGCCGGCCACGATAGTCATGTCCAACGGCCATGTCAACGTCATCACGGCCAGTGCCACCCGCCCGTTCCCCTATCCCCAGTATTCCTATACCGACGAAGACGGCATCAGCTGGCTCACCAACAACAAGGGGAAGTCGCTGTATGCCTTCGACAACCACATACGCCAGCATACCCTCTCGCAGCTGGTATATCCGCTAATGGATTTCTCCACACGTGCCATGCTCCGCGACAAGCGCCAGCTCTGGATGGGCGGCGACCGTGGGCTCAACGTGGTGGACTATACCCACAAAGACATCATGACGCAGGTGAAGCCCCAGCTCTACATCCGCTCCATCCTGCTGCGCGGCGACAGCATACTGTGGGGCGGCAGCGGCCGGCAGCCTGCCAAACTGCCCAGCCTGTCGAGCGACGAGCGGCACATCCAGTTCAACTTCTCGGTAGCATACCCGTCACTGCTGCTGCGCACACAGTACCGCACACGCATGAACGGCGGCTATTGGAGCGCATGGGACACCAACACCTACGAGGAGTACAACCACCAGAGCTACGGCACGTACTATTTTGAGGTACAGGCGCGCGATGCCTACGGACGGCTGTCCGACGTTGTCGGCATCCGCTTCACCATCGACCCGCCGCTCTACCTCCGCTGGTACATGTTAGTGCTCTATGTGCTCATCGCCACGGCCCTCATCCTCGTCCTCGTCAAGTGGCGCCTCAACCGGCTGGAGCACGAAAAGATGCGACTGGAGCGCATCGTCAAGGAGCGCACCGCCGAGGTGGTGAAACTGGAGAAGGTGGCCACCGTGGCCAAACTGACGCAGGGCCTGATAGACCGCATCCTGAACCCGCTGAACTACATCAACAACTTTTCCAAGCTGTCGGAAGGGCTGGTGAAAGACGTGCGGGCCAACGTGGAAGACGAAAAAGACCGCATGGACCCCGAGAACTACGAGGACACCCTCGACGTGCTCGACATGCTGAAAGGCAACCTGGCAAAGGTCGGCGAGCACGGCGCCAACACCACGCGCACGCTGAAAGCCATGGAAGAGATGCTCAAAGACCGCTCCGGCGGCAAGACACAGATAGACCTCGTCATCTTGCTGAGGCAGAACGAGAAGATGGTCCACACCTACTACGAGCGGGAAATCAGCGAGCACCACATCCAGGTGACCTTCAGCTACGGGGCCGACGCGGTGCCTGTCGAGGGCAACGGCGAACAGCTGAGCAAGACCTTCATGAGCCTGCTGGCCAACGCCGTCTATGCCGTGCGCAAACAACACATCCGCAAGACCGAGCAACACGAGGCCTATCACCCCGAGGTCAACGTGAGCATAAGGTACAGCGGGCCCACCGCCGAGATACGCATCCGCGACAACGGAATAGGCATCGAGCATACCATCATCGACAAGGTCTTCGACCCCTTCTTCACCACCAAGACCACGAGCGAAGCATCGGGCGTAGGCCTATATCTGAGCAAGGAAATCATACAGGACCACGGCGGCGACATCACCGTCGATTCAGAGAAGAACGTCTATACCGAGTTTACCATTACACTACCTCATTCACCGAAGCTATGACAGAACAAGTAGAAACGCTGCAACAGCAACTGAAAGAGCAGGAGAAGCTGGCCTCGCTGGGCATGCTGAGTGCCGGAATAGCCCACGAGATACAGAACCCGCTGAACTTCGTCATCAATTTCAGCAAGATGTCGTCGAAGCTGCTCGACGACCTGACCGACATCGTTGACGACAACCGAGAGCGCATGCCCCAAGAGGACAGCGACGAAGTGGGCGAGATAGTCGATGACCTGAAAGAGAACCTGGCGAAAATCGTGGAACACGGCGAGCGTGCCATCAGCATCATACAGGGCATCTTGCTGGTGTCGCGCGGCAGGGAAGACGAGTTCGTCGCTGCCGACATCGCCGCCATCGTCCACGAGTATGTGTGGCTGTCGTACCATGCCATGCGTGCCAGCCACAAGGGGTTCAACGCCAGCATCCACGAGGACTACGCCGACACCGCCAAGGCCGTGGTGGTGCCGCAAGACATCAGCCGGGCCGTGCTGAACCTGATGAACAATGCCTACTACACGCTGTGGCACAAGTCGCAGCAGCAGCCCGAGGGCTACACGCCGCGCATCGACGTGAGCGTGAGCCAGCAGGGCAGCGACATCGTGGTACGCATTGCCGACAACGGCGAGGGCATGACCGACGAGGTGAGCCAGCGGCTCTACGACAACTTCTTCACCACCAAGCCCGTAGGCCAAGGCACCGGACTGGGCATGGCCATCACCCGCGACATCATCGAGAACAAGCACCACGGCCGGCTGACCTTTGAGACGCAGGCCGGCGAAGGCACCTGCTTCACCATGACTTTCCCCATCCAAAAGCAATGAGAACACTACATCTTTTCATTCTATTGCTCATGGCCGGCATCGGCACGCTCTGTGCGCAGACCGTCAACCACACCGAGCTGCTGGGGCAGGCAGAAGAGGACTACCGTCTGGGGCGCTTCGAGGCGGCACAGGCCAGTCTTTCCAGAACGCTGGGTGCGCTCGACGGCAACGACCGCCAGAAAGCACTACGCCTGCTGGCACTCTGTGCGCTGGCGCAAGACGAGGACAAGCAGGCCGAGCAGTATGCCCGCCAGCTGATAGAGCAGAACAACTACTATACCAACGTCGATGACCCCATACGCTTTCAGGACATGGTGGCGCGCATCAAGTCGGGCCTGACGCAGAAAGTGACCACGGCCTCCAGCGTGTCGGAGAGCATTCACGAGGCCCCCGTGCCGGTGACCATCATCACCGCAGAAATGATAGAAAACCTGGGCAACAACAGAAACCTGAACCAGATTCTGGCCACCTACGTGCCGGGCATGGCCGAGATACAGTCGTTCTACAGCGACAACATCGCCATGCACGGCGCCTACGCCGAAGAGCAGGAGCTCATACTCGTCATGGAGAACGGACACCGGCTGAACATGCGGACCACCAACTCGTGCTCGATGGGCTACGACCTGTCCCTATCGAAGATAGACCATATCGAGGTGCTGCGCGGACCGGCCTCGTCGCTCTACGGCAATGTGGCCCTCTCGGCTGTGGTGAACATCATCACCAAGGACGGTGCCGACCAAGACGGCGTCAAGGTGCAGGCGGGCTACGGCAGCCACAAGACCATCAAGGCCGAACTGACCGCCGGCAAACGGTTCATGGATGCCGACGTGCTGCTGTGGGCATCGATATACAAGTCGGACGGCGAGTTGCGGGCGTGCCGCGACTCCGAAGAGTATTTGAACCAATTCTACATTGTGCCAGACTCGCGCTTCGGAGCCATCGTCGATGCCTATCGCGACAAGCCCAGCTACGACCTCGGCATGACCTTCCGATACAAGGGCCTCAACCTCTACTTCAGCCGCAAAAGCGGCAAGAAGGTGCCGCAATACAACGACTTTGGCTACTACGACTACCACCGCTACAGAAACATAGACGGACAAAAGCCGGGCTATGGCGTCACGGCGACACTGCTCGAAGCCAACTATACCCACCAGCTGGGCCCCGTCAACCTGTCGGCATCCATCTATAGCGACTGGTACAAGGTGAACTATTACGAAACCGAAGGCGGCGAGAACTTGGCCAACGAGCTGAAGCCCGACCCCGAAGACCGCTGGTATTCCTACGGTATATTCAGCATGACCAGCCTGCAGGAGCACACCATGGGGGGCAACGTCAGGGCCAGCACCGACTACAAACTGGGCGGCATGAGCGGCAACCTGCTACTGGGAACACAGTACGAGTACTGCAAGGCGAACGATGTATATTCACAAGATGGCGAAAGCTACGACCAGATTACCCGCGTCTCAAAGTTCGAAGACATAGCGGGCGATTTCGACCATGAGAGCAGCCTGTCGTTCTACGGTCAGGCCAAGCACATGTTCAGCAAGCACTTCATCGTCAATGCCGGAGCGCGCTACGACATCAAGTACCGCTACGACGGCGAAAGGCTGAAGGCCTTCTCGCCGCGTCTGGCACTCATCTACATGCCCTCCGAGCGGTTCAGCATGAAACTGGGCTACTCGAAGTCGTTTGTGGACATGGCGCTCTCCTACCGAAGCACGTCCTCTTTCAACGACGAGCAAAGCTACCTGCCGCAATACCTCACCGCCATCCAGTATTCGGTGATGGGCCGCATCATGCCGCTCCACCTCAACTACGAGCTGAACGTGTTCTACAACAAGTTCCAGAATCTGTACCGATTCGAATACACTAACTTCAGCGAAATGAAAGTCATGAACGAGGGGCACTACGAGAATTGGGGCATTGAGGCTACGGCTTCCTACAGCTACAAGCGGCTGTCGGGCGGGCTGACGCTCTACTGGTGCAAGGACATCAAGGCCGAGTCGTACTACTACCTGGAAGACGAGCGGAAAGTGGCTGCCGTGCCCCACTTCACCGCCAACCTGAACATGGCGTGGAAGGCCATCGACACACGCCGCCACCAGCTGAAGCTGTACGGCAACGCCAACTTCACGGGCAAGAAGATATTCATGTACAACGACTTGGAACTCTACGGTCAATGGATAGAAAAAGGCGATGAACTCAAGCCCCAGTTTGTCATCGACCTCGGCATGAAGTACACCTACAACAGCTGGCTGCAGCTGTCGGCAGACTGCGAGAACGTGACCAACACCACGCGGTTCATCACCGGCCCCGCCTTCAATATGTACCCGCAATACCAGCGCGGACGCACCCTCATGGGAACGCTGGCCGTCAGCTTCTGATGCACCTTTCAGCATCATCATTTCGACCGAATGAAACAAATCGCCATCTATATTGCCGCATTCCTGATTGTCTGCGCCTGCACCAGCCGGGGCAGGTACACCGCCATGCGCCACGCCCTCGACAGCATCAACACGCTGAACCGCACCGACCGGCCCTTCATAAATCTCACAGGGGGTCCCCCTCTATGTTGCAAACCAAATAATTGGTTCATACTTTAGCATTGTTTAAGTG